>NZ_SOGE01000034.1:0-203588 GCF_004402575.1 Cryobacterium sp. TMT2-4
CAAGCCGGACTTCGTGCACGTCTTCGTCGACGGCCGGATCGCCGAACAGGGTGGCCCCGAACTCGCCGACCGCCTCGAAGACGAGGGCTACGATCGCTTTCTCACCGAATCGAACGTAGGTTAGGCGCATGGTTTCCACGCTGCCCCCGGCGCGCTTCGATGAAATCGAAGAGGCGCTCAAAGACGTCATGGACCCGGAACTCGGTATCAACGTGGTCGACCTCGGGCTCATCTACGACCTGGGCTGGGACGATGAGAACGATGCCCTGATCATCCACATGACCCTGACCTCGGCCGGCTGCCCGCTGACCGATGTCCTCGAGGAGCAGACCGCCGAGGCGTTGGACGGCGTCGTCGACCAGTTCCGCATCAACTGGGTCTGGATGCCGCCGTGGGGTCCCGAGAAGATTACGGACGACGGCCGCGACATGATGCGGGCCCTCGGCTTTTCTATCTGAACTTCCCCTAACGCACGCGAAAACCCCGATCTCCTCCGGAAATCGGGGTTTTCGCGTGCGTTAGATGGACTGCCGATAGCCGAAGAACTCATGGTCGTTGTGGTACCCACCAAACCCCGCACCGATCTCAGAGAAGTCCTCAACGAACTCGATTCCCTTGATCCACTTCACCATCTTGAAACCCAGCTGCGTTTCGTTGCGCAACCGAAGCGGTGCTCCATGCCCGAAAGATAGGGTCTGCCCGTTGAGGTCATAGGCGAGCATGGTCAGTTTGTAGCTCATCTGCTCGATGGGCTGGGCGTCGTAGTACGTGCCACCGTCCGGACCCGCCGCGAAGGAATAGAAAATGACCCATTTCGCCTCGGGTTTCGGCTGCACCAGATCCAGGATCGTCTGCATTGAGATTCCGCCCCACTTCGCGACCCCTGACCACCCCTGAATACAGAAGTGCTGGGTGATCTGATCGTGATGGGGGAGACCCTGCAACTGTGCGAGGTTCAAATCGACGGGGTTCTCGACGAGCCCGTTGACCCGCAGTGTGTAGTCCGCGAAGTTGCCCGCTCGAAGCGCCTGGTATTCCTCGGAGTCCGGGTATTTGCCGTTATGCCAGAAGTACGGTGAAATGTCCTTCTCCGTGTACTGGCCGGGGTTCGCGTCGATGTGTTCAAATAGGCGCTGCGCGCGACCGATCAGCGCGAAACCGACCTTCTGCACCACACGAGGATGCCGATAGGTGAAAGGCGTGGCTGCGAGCCATCCTCCGATGACGACGACCATCGAAGCCGCGAAGATCCCGATGCCGACCCACGATTCACTGTCCTGAGACGCATACATGTGGTTGAGGTTGCGCAGGGCCCCTGTGGTCATCACCAGGGTGACGTGCACAACGATGAACATGACGAACCAGCAGAGCACGAAGAAGTGCAGCGAACGGGCCACCTGGATGCTGAACACCGAGCTGATTTTGCGGAAGCGGGTCGACAGTGCGGGGGACATGCCGAGGCCGGTGACCAGGGCGAGAGGTGCCGCAATGAAAATGGTGATGAAGTAGGCGATCAGCTGCAGACTGTTGTAGTTGGTCCACCCGCTCTCGGCCGGCCAGTCCAAAGACAGGTACTGAAGGGCGGCCGACGCGGCGTTGGGGACGACGTCCCAGCTCAGCGGGACCACGCGCATCCACTGCCCCGTCGCAAAGATAAGAACGCAGAAGATGATTCCGTTGAGCAGCCAGACCGTATCGACGCCGAGGTGCCACCACCGTGCGAGACCGATGGAGTGACGGCGCCCCGGCAGCCCGACACCATCGGGCAAGGTGATTGAGTCCTCCTTCGCCGTGTAGAGCGGATCGCTCGGCACCGGCTTCTGCATGCGAAACCAGTCCTTACCCGGTGTCGAGTGCCGGGTCCAGTACAGCCGCGGATGGTCCGCCATGATGCTGACACCGGACCGGATGATGAAGATCATCATGAAGAGGTTCAGGAAGTGTTGCCAACCGACCCACGCCGGGAACCCGACCGGGGCGTTGTCGGGCAGTGCAGTCGCTCCCGGATACTGGCTCATGAAGTCCTGCACCGCGGGCATCTCCCGCAGCCCCTTGGCAATGGCGATCCCCACGATCAGCAGGACCAGTCCAATGGGTATCAACCACAGCAGATTGAACCACTTGTCCGTGCCGATCCGCACCCGCGGGGCAACGCCGTACTGGGCAGGGACCCGGCCGGCCCAGTGGTCATCCACCACGTGGTACCGCTTCGTGTCCAGTTCCTCCCGAAAACTTCTCCGCGTCCCCCCTGCTCCAATGTCTGTTGCAGGAATATTTCGATCAATCGAGTTTGTATCCATACCGTCCCCATTTGAGAAGCAGGACGCCTCCCCAACCGTGTCGGGAGTGCGATCTACAGCACCGATATGCCCATCTCCTGCTTGCTGCCTGCAAGTATCCTCCTATTAAACGGAATATATTCCGCATTAATCCGGTTAAGCCCCCGGAGGAGTCGATCCGTGCCCTCGGCTTCTTCATTTGATCCACTCCTGATCCACTCCTGATCCACTCCTGATCCACTCCTGATCCAGTCCTGATCCAGTCCTGATCCAGTCACGTCGAAGGGGCACCGGCCATCTGGCCGGCGCCCCTTCGACGTGTCCTGGGCGGTGCTCCGATCCTGGTCACTCGTCCGATGTATTCTCATCCGTGCCCATTTCCCGAGCGCCCGTCTCAGCGGACGACGCCAACTCAGACGGCTCCCAATTCTCCAAATCGATCAGGGACGGGTGCGGCCAGACGTCGGTCTCACCGTCCTCGAACATGTCGCCCGCAGGGCTGATGGTTTCCTGTTCCTCATCTGAGCCGGACGGGGGAGGCCCGTCCGGGTTCGGTTGGGGGTGGTGCGGCTGATTCGTGGTCCATCGTCGACCTCCTCACATTCGTGCAGCGACCGCTGCGGCTGCAGCTGCAGCCGACGGTAGGCCTCCGCCCTGTTCGCCGCGAGACGAGTGGGTGACTGCTTCACGGCGCACGTCGTGGAAGCCGGCGGATGGCCTATCGTGCGCCAGCTTCCACACGGTGCGCCGCGGGACGCGACAGGCCTGACCACCGGTCGGCATCGGATGCGGCTACGCCTTCGTGACGATGACGGACGCGGGAGAGGGGTTCGCGAACAGGTCGAGAACCGGGCAGTGCGCGTCGACGGTTGCCCGCAGCTCCTGGTAGCGCTCATCGGATTCGGGACCGGTGATGGTGATGTGGAGGCGGATCGCTGAGAAGCCGGCCCGCACGTCCTCGCTTATGCCGAACAGTCTCCGCACGTCGAGGTCGCCCTCCGCGGCAATCTCGATCTCGTCGACCTGGATGCCCAGCCCCTGGGCGTTGAGGCGGTAGACGACCACCTGGCATGAGAGCAGGGCGCCGAGCGCAATCTCGACGGGGCTGGCCGCCACAGCGTCTCCGGCCAAGGTTCCGGGCTCGTCGGCGGGGAAGACATGCTTGCCGGCCGTGATGCGGGTGGCGACCGAGCCCTCGCCGGCGGCCGTGACCCGGTAGGTCAGTTTCTATTTCGACGCGTCAGCGCTGATGCGCTCACTCCAAGCGGTTCCGGCGGCGCTGAGGCGGCCAGCACGATCTTCGGCACGAGGGGAGAGTGCGGCGGGCGTCTGCACGAGTGTCATGCCTAACCATAGGAGGCCAGTCTGGCCCGGGCACCCCGCCCGGTCACACAACGTTATGGCCGAGCGCTTCCGCATAGTTCCCGGGCCGAAATGCACCCCTTTAGAATATCATTCCAGTGTTTAGAATGATCGTCTAAGAAGAAGGGTGAAGTCCTGATGAGCATCAAATCGCGCCGGGAGGCTCAGTCGCGCGAGACCCGCACCTTGATCGTGCGGGCCGCGCTCAAGCTGATGCTTGAGCGAGGGTACATTTCCACCACTCTCGGCTCGATCGCCGCCGAGGCAGGCGTCGCGGTGCAGACCATCTACAACTCGGTCGGTGGCAAAGCCGCCGTTCTCTCCGCCGTGCTCGACCGCGTGGCCGCACGTGCACACGAACAGGAAGCCGGCCCCCCACCGCTGCGCAGTCAGATCGCCGAAGCGCGCACGGCCGCCGAGATCGTCCGAATCCTGACCGGCTGGATCGCCGACCTGAACGCCCAGACGTCCGGGGTGCACCGCGTGATCGCCCAGGCGGCCGGAGTCGATGCAGACATCGCGGAGCTGGAGATGCGGCGTTCCGCCCAGCGACTTCTCCAGTACGGCGAGGTCGCGACCGCGCTGCGCTCACGGCACAGCCTGCGCGGGGGAGTGAGCGACCACGAGGCGGCGGCAACGGTGTGGGCGCTCGGGCATCCACAGGCCTACCGGTCTCTGGTCCTCGACCTCGGCTGGTCGGATGCCGCTTACCGGGACTGGCTGGCGAAGGCGCTCCAGGGGGCACTTTCGCTTCCCGGCGCACACCGAGGCGCAACCGATCAAATATAGTGGATAGCTGGCCCGCTTCGGCCAGAAAATTCTACGACTCCCCTGAACGGACTGTTGCTGTGCTGAGTGTGCAAAATCTCGAAATCCGAGTTGGGGCGCGCGTGCTCATGGAAGACGTCAGTTTCCGCGTTTCCGCCGGTGACAAGATCGGCCTGGTCGGCCGCAACGGGGCTGGTAAGACGACACTGACGAAGACTCTGGCGGGTGAGACAGTTCCGACCAACGGCTCGATCGACCGCACCGGTGAGATCGGCTATCTGCCCCAGGACCCCCGCTCGGGCGACCCGGACATGCTCGCTCGGACCCGAATCCTGGATGCCCGCGGCCTCGGCACGATCTCCCTGGGTCTTGCCCAGGCCGGTATCGACATGGGCAGCGACGACCCCAAGACCAGCGCCAAGGCCATGCGCACCTACGGCAACCTCACGGATGAGTTCAACGCGCTCGGCGGCTACGCGGCCGAGGCGGAAGCCGCGTCGATCGCCAGCAACCTGAACCTTCCCGACCGCATCCTCGACCAGCAGCTGCGAACCCTGTCCGGCGGACAGCGCCGCCGCATCGAACTCGCCCGTATCCTGTTCTCGGCCGCGGAAACGATGATCCTCGACGAGCCCACCAACCACCTCGACGCCGACTCCGTGGTCTGGCTGCGGGAGTTCGTCAAGAACTATCGCGGCGGATGCATCATCATCAGCCACGACATCGAGCTGGTCGGCGACACGGTGAACCGGGTGTTCTACCTCGACGCCAACCGCATGGTCATCGACATCTACAACATGAACTGGAGGAACTACCAGCGGCAGCGCGTGGCCGACGCGGACCGTCGTAAGAAAGAACGCGCCAACGCCGAGAAGAAGGCGTCGACCCTCCAGCTGCAGGCCGCGAAGTTCGGCGCCAAGGCGAGCAAGGCTGCCGCCGCCCACCAGATGGTGGCGCGCGCCGAGAAGCTCCTGTCCGGACTGGACGCCGTGCGGGCAGTCGACCGCGTCGCCAAACTGCGCTTCCCCGAGCCCGCCCCGTGTGGGCGCACCCCGCTGATGGCCACCGACCTCTCTAAGAGCTACGGCTCGCTGGAGATCTTCGCGGCCGTGGATCTGGCCATCGACCGCGGCTCGAAAGTGGTCATCCTCGGCCTCAATGGTGCGGGCAAGACCACACTGCTGCGCATGCTCGCGGGCGTGGATAAGCCGGACACCGGAGAGATCGTGCCCGGCCACGGCCTGCGGATCGGCTACTACGCGCAAGAGCACGAGACGATCGACGTCAAGCGCAGCGTGCTAGAGAATATGGTGTCCTCCTCGCCCAACATCACTGAGATGGAGGCCCGCCGGGTTCTGGGCTCGTTCCTCTTCACCGGCGACGACTCGCACAAGCCGGCCGGGGTTCTGTCCGGTGGCGAGAAGACCCGGCTGGCCCTGGCCATGATCGTGGTGTCGGGCGCCAATGTTCTGCTGCTCGATGAACCGACTAACAACCTCGACCCGGCCAGCCGCGAGGAAATCCTTGACGCCCTGGCGCACTATGCCGGGGCTGTCGTCCTCGTGAGCCACGACGAGGGCGCTGTCGAGGCGCTGAACCCCGAGCGCGTGTTGATCATGCCCGATGGCACTGAGGATCACTGGAACAAGGACTACCTTGATCTGATCATGCTCGCCTGATCACCCTTCCTGCGCACAGCACGCTTCCCGGGCCTACTGGCCCGGACATTCGTGTCTCCGTGCCCCTCTGACCTGCCAATCATCTGCCGTCGATGAGCTCGTCCTCGATCTCCGAGTCGCTGCGCGGTTTGGCAGCCTGACGGCGGGCACGCTCGGCGGCGCGAACGCGCTCGTCCGGGTCGTCGAAGTTCACGGCTCGGTACTCTTGCCGGATAGCCCAACCCAGACCGACGAAGCCCATCAGGGCGAACACGAACCATTGGAATGCGTAGGACAGGTGAGGCCCCTCGTCTTTAACCGGGCGGGTGACCGCCACGGGACGTTCGTCCGGCGTCGGTTCCTCGGAAGCCATCAGCCCGTACGCGCCGGTGTACGTCGGAAGGTCCAGCCGGGTGGACACCTCGTCGAGGTTGATCGTCGCGATCTGGTCGCCCGTGGCCGATCTCCCGGCCAACGAAGGCTCACCGGCCTTGAGCCGGGCGGTGACGGTGACAACCCCCGAGGGGGCGGTTGGCACGGATGCCGGGGCGTCGGGGGTCTGCCCGGTCGGCAACCAGCCCCGGTTCACGATGAAGACCGAGCCGTCGGCGAGTAGCAGGGGAGTGAGAACCTCGAAACCCGGGTTGATATTGAGCGGGCGGTTACGCACGATCAGCTCGTCGTCCGTCAAATACGTGCCGGTCATGACAACGGGCAGCCACTTCTGAGACGCGGAGAACGCGTCCAGGCCAGGCAGAGCCTCGGCCAAGGGAACCGGGTCCGCCGCATAGTTGGTCTCCACTTTGTTCATTTCGGAGAGTGCGTCGGAGCGGCGCGCGAGCTGCCAGAGACCGAGCCCGGAGCAGACGGCCGCAAAGAGGATGGTCAGCGCAAGGTATCCGGCCCAGCGCCGGGTGAACGCAAATTTCCAGCCGATCACGCCGGCCCGGCTTCCGGCTCTACAGCCTCAAGGGAGACCGGAAGAGGCGAGACGGCTAATGGGAAGTCTCGGCTGGCCAGGAAATCGCGGAGGTAATCGACGTGAAGGTCGCAGGCCAGCCAGGTCTTCACGCGGTCTTGAGCGTGAATACGGGGATTGCGCCAGTCCAACCGCCAGTCGGCGTTCTCACGACAGCCGGCGCGCGAGCAGTTCGTCGTTTCGAGATCGGCGCCGAGGCCGATCACGTTCCGCTCTCGTCATTGTCCGGTCCGCGAGGCGGCGCCCGGAACACCTGCACGGCTCCCGGTCGGACGACCGTGGACGCCACGGCGCCGCCCTGAACGTTCGCAAAGACGACCGCGAAGTAGGGAAGGGCGATCGCGCCGATGGCGCAGACGAGCAGCCACCAGCCCTGGACGAAGAGCATCAGCACGATGCAGACCATCCGGATGCCCATGGCGATCGAGTATTTGATCATCCGGGCACGACGCAGCTCCTCGGGTGATGGGGGGAGCGAGGTGATCGACTGCTGCTTCATGGATGCCATCGATTCGGTCAGTCGGGGGAGTTTTCCCTGTAAATTCTACGTCTCGTCGGACTCAAACGTAGACGCCCTAAACTGGAAAACACGTGCGTACGGCTGTTCGTTCGCTGAGAAAAAGAGATTGGACCCAGCATGACGACTGGCAGAACTGTCCTTGTCACCGGGGGAAACCGCGGCATCGGATTCTCTATCGCGGAGGAGTTCATCAGGCAGGGACACCGCGTCGCGGTCACCGCCCGCTCTGGGGACGGCCCCAGCGGCAGCCTGACGGTGCGCGCGGATGTGACGGACGCCGCATCCATCGACGCCGCGTTCACCGAGATCGAGGCGGCGCTCGGCCCCGTCGA
This sequence comes from Cryobacterium sp. TMT2-4, assembly GCF_004402575.1. NCBI lineage: Bacteria > Bacillati > Actinomycetota > Actinomycetes > Micrococcales > Microbacteriaceae > Cryobacterium > Cryobacterium sp. TMT2-4. Next base: position 7,899 of record NZ_SOGE01000034.1, read on the forward strand.
GGTGGTTGTCGCCAACGCGGGCATCACCAGGGACATGCTGCTGATGCGCATGAGCGAAGACGACTTCACCTCGGTCATCGACACCAACCTCAGCGGCGCCTTCCGAGTCGTGAAGCGTGCGTCCAAGGGGATGCTCAAGGCCCGGTTCGGCCGCATCGTGCTGATTTCCAGCGTGGTCGGCCTGTACGGCTCCGCGGGACAGGTCAACTACTCCGCCTCGAAGAGCGGTCTGATCGGCCTCGCCCGTTCGGTGACCCGTGAGCTGGGCGGGAGGGGCATCACGGCCAACGTCGTCGCACCGGGTTTCATCGAAACCGATATGACCGCAAAACTCTCCGAGTCGCAGCAGGCCGACTACAAGCGCAGCATCCCGGCGGGACGATTCGCGACTCCGGTCGAGGTGGCTCGGGTTGTCACCTGGCTTGCCGGGGACGACGCCGGGTACATCTCCGGCGCGGTCATCCCCGTCGACGGCGGACTGGGGATGGGGCACTAACCGCGCAGACCGAGTATCGGCAGGACCTGGCTCAGGTCGCGGGTATCCAGGGCCAGGTCCGCCTGCGCCCTCACGATCGGTTGCGCGTTGAAAGCGATGCCCAGACCGGCTGCCCGCATCATCGTGAGGTCGTTTGCTCCGTCGCCGACGGCGACGGTCTGGGGCAGGGCTACGCCCTCGAGGGCGGCCCACTCCCGCAGGGCCGCGGCCTTGGCGGCGGCGTCGATGACGGGTCCGACCAGGCCGCCGGTGAGGCGACCGTCGGCCACCTCCAGCCGGTTCGCCCGCCAGTGATCGAGGCCGAAGGCGGCAGCGAGCGGGTCGAGCACCTCGTGGAAGCCGCCCGATACCACCCCGATTCTGCTGCCTCGGGCGTGCAGGCCGTCGATGAGTTCCTGCACCCCGGGAGTCGGGCGGACGAGCCGCCCGACCTCCGCGAAAACATCCGTGGACAGTCCGGCCAGAGTCTTGACCCGGAGCCGTAGACTCTGCGCGAAATCGATCTCGCCGCGCATGGCCTGCTCGGTCACCTCGGCGACGAGGGCCAGCGAGCCGGCCGCATCCGCGAGCAGCTCAATGACCTCGTCTTCGATCAGGGTGGAATCGGCGTCCAGGACGACGAGGAAACGAACGAACTCGGTCACGGGTGGACGTGGACTCCCTTGCCGACGACGGTGATGCCGGACTCGGTGACGCTGAAGCCCCGTGCGCGGTCCCGCTCACGATCAATGCCGACTTCCGCTCCGGCGGCGACCACCACGTCCTTGTCCAGAATCGCCCGACGCACGGTCGCACCCGGTTTGATCTGCACCCGGTCGAAGACGATCGAGTCCACCACCTGGGCGCCGGAATCGATGGCGGCCCAGGGGCCGAGAACACTGCGTTCGATGTGCGCTCCCGAAATGACGCAGCCGAGGGAAACGATCGAGTCGATCATGGTGCCGAGGAAGCCGCGTCCGTCCCGGACGAACTTCGCCGGCGGAGAGTTGAGCTGCTGGCTGAAGATGGGCCACTTCTGGTTGTAGAGGTTGAAAACGGGCAGTGCGCTGATCAGGTCCTGGTGTGCCTCGAAGAAGGAGTCGATGGTACCCACGTCGCGCCAGTAGTCGCAGTCGCGGTCGGTGGATCCGGGGACGTCATTGAGCTTGAGGTCGTAGACGCCGGCCTCACCGCGGGACACGAAGTCGGGAATGATGTCGCCACCCATGTCGTGGCTCGAGTCGGCGCGTTCGCCGTCGCGCAGGACGGCCTCGATCAGCGCCTCCGTGTTGAAAACGTAGTTGCCCATGGACGCGAAGACCTCGTGCGGGGCATCGGCGAGGCCGACGGCATCCTTCGGCTTCTCGCGGAAATCACGGATGCGGTCCGGCGTCGCCGCGTCGACCTCGATGACGCCGAACTGGTCGGCCAGACCGATCGGCTGACGGATGGCCGCGACGGTTGCGGCGGCTCCGGAGGCGATGTGAGCCTCGATCATCTGGCTGAAGTCCATCCGGTAGACGTGGTCGGCTCCGACGACGACGACGATGTCGGGCTTCTCGTCATGGATCAGGTTGAGGCTCTGCAGGATCGCGTCCGCGGATCCGCTGAACCAGCGCTTGCCGAGGCGCTGCTGCGCCGGCACCGATGCGATATAAGAGTTGAACAGGCCACCAGAAACGTGCCAGGTCTGGGAGACGTGACGGTCAAGGCTGTGGGACTTGTACTGGGTGAGAACCACGATCTGGGTGAGGCCCGAATTGATCAAATTCGACAGCGCGAAGTCGATCAGCCGGTAATGACCCCCGAAAGGAACGGCCGGTTTCGCACGGTCCTCCGTCAACGGCATGAGCCGTTTTCCTTCTCCGCCGGCGAGCACGATTCCAAAGATCTTCTTTGACTGCATGTCTTTACAGTAGGGCCATTCGTCACGTCGATCCAGCACGAGTGGGTGTGCCTCCGGCCAGCCTGCGCTAGCTTTGCCTCATGCGAGTGGATCTGTTGACCAAGGAATACCCCCCGGAGATTTATGGCGGAGCAGGCGTGCATGTGGCGGAGCTTGTGAAGGCCCTTCGCACCGACATCGACGTCTCCGTGCGATGTTTCGGCGCGCTCCGCGACGCCGTCGACACCCACGCGTATGAGGTGCCGGCGGAACTGGCCGGCGCGAATGCGACGCTGGCCACGCTCGGCGTCGACCTCCAGATGGCGCAGGACGTGCAGGGCGCCGACATCGTGCACTCCCACACCTGGTACGCCAACGGCGCCGGTCACCTCGCGAAGCTCCTGCACGGGATCCCGCACGTTGTGACCGCGCACAGCCTCGAGCCGCTCCGCCCGTGGAAGGCCGAGCAGCTCGGCGGAGGCTACCGGGTCTCCAGCTGGATCGAACGCACCGCCTTCGAAGCCGCGGATGCCGTCATCGCCGTCAGCGGTGGGATGCGCCGCGACATCCTGCGCAGCTATCCGGCACTTGACGCTGCTCGGGTGCACGTCGTCTACAACGGCATCGACCTCGAACGGTGGAAGCCCACGGACGACCGGGACACCGTGCGGGCACTGGGCATCGACCCGGACCGACCGGCCGTGGTCTTCGTGGGCCGCATCACCCGGCAGAAGGGGCTTCCCTACCTGCTCCGCGCGGCAGCCCTGCTGCCACCGGAGGTGCAGCTGGTGCTCTGCGCCGGCGCCCCCGACACCCCGGGCATCCTGGCCGAGGTCACGGCCGGGGTCGAGGCCCTCCAGCGCGAACGCTCCGGCGTGGTCTGGATCGATCGCCTCCTGTCGCAGCACGACCTGGCCGCCGTGCTCACTGCCGGCACCGTCTTCGTTTGTCCGTCGGTCTACGAACCGCTCGGCATCGTCAATCTGGAGGCTATGGCCTGCGGGCTGCCGGTCGTCGGGACGGCCACCGGGGGCATCCCCGAGGTGGTCGCCGACGGCGTGACCGGCCGGCTCGTGCCCATCGATCAGGCCACCGACGGAACCGGAACTCCCATCGATGCCGACCTTTTCGTCTCAGACCTGTCGCGCACCCTGATCGAGGTCCTCGCCGACCCGGCCAACGCCGCCGCGATGGGCCGAGCCGGCCGGGTCAGGGCCGAGCAGATGTTCAGCTGGACCCAAATCGCCACCCGCACCCGGGAGATCTACGCCTCACTACTCTGAGTCGGGCTCCGACTAACCGCCCAAACGGGTGCTGCAGGAATGCCCGGCACCCGTTTCGCGTGTCTGGGCATCGGCGGCGGCAGATAACATGGCTTTATGGTCAACGTTCTCCACTTCACCGACGTCTCCGTCGTCCGGGATGGCACACCCATCCTCGACTCAGTGAACTGGAGTGTTGATGACGACCAGCGCTGGGTGATCCTGGGCCCGAACGGCGCCGGCAAGACCACGCTGCTGCAGATCGCCGCCGCCCTCATCCACCCGTCGAGCGGAAGTGCCGTGGTTCTTGACGAACCGATCGGACGCACCGACCTCTTCGAGCTGCGGCCGCGGATCGGGTTCGCCTCGACGGCGATGGCCCGCCGGGTCCCCGCGAACGAGAAGGTCCTCGATGTGGTGATGACGGCCGCGTACTCCGTCACCGGGCGCTGGACCGAAGAGTACGAAGCCATCGATGAGCGCCGCGCCCAGCGGGTGCTGGGCGAGTGGAAGCTCGATACTCTGTCCGACCGTAAGTTCGGCACGCTGAGCGACGGCGAGCAGAAGCGGGTGCAGATCGCGCGGTCCATCATGACCGACCCCGAGGTTCTGCTTCTGGATGAGCCGGCCGCCAGCCTCGACCTCGGCGCGCGCGAGGAACTGCTGCAGCTCCTCGGCGGCTACGCGAGCGAGTCGGGGTCGCCGGCGATCATCATGGTCACCCACCACGTCGAGGAAATCCCCCTCGGCTTCACGCACGTCCTGCTCCTGTCCAACGGCCGCATCGTCAGCGCCGGGCCCATCGCCGACGCGCTGACCGCGGAGTCACTGACCGAGGCGTTCGGTCTGTCCATCGAGTTGCACGAGACCGACGGACGTTTCAGCGCCCGCGCGATCTGACCGCCACCGGATGGCGGTCACAGCCAGTGGATTCTGCTAAACTCGACAGTCGGTCCTTGGGCCGCACGGTTTTTTCTGCCGCACCTGGCGAGTCTGTACTCGCTAATCGAAGCGCAACTCACCAATCGAACAGCAATAAGGAAGTCTTCATGAAGTCTGACATTCACCCCACGTACGCTCCCGTGGTTTTCCGCGATCTCGCGTCGGGTGCGACGTTCCTTACCCGTTCGACGGTCTCCAGCTCCAAGACCATCGAGTGGACCGACGGAACCACGTACCCGGTCATCGACGTTGAGATCTCGTCGGAGTCGCACCCGTTCTACACCGGCAAGCAGCGGATCATGGACTCCGCCGGCCGCGTCGAGAAGTTCAACTCGCGTTACAAGGGCTTCGGCAAGTAGAACCGCGCCATACCGCGGCATCCTGCACATCGAAAGGGCGACCAGCTTCGGCTGGCCGCCCTTTCGATGTTGCTGCTCTGGGTCTGGTGTCGCTGTTGCTCGGGTGCTGCCGGGTCAGCGTTCGGGCCAGCCGCCCGCCGCGACGAACGCGGGGTCGCGTTCGCGGCGCATGTAGGCCTGGAAGCTTTCCGCCTGCTGCACGGACCACTGTGCCTGGAGCAGGTGCAGCTCGCCGACTGTGACCGGCAGGGTCTTCAGATGCGCCCGGGCGATGGCCTGGGCTACTCGGCCGGCCGCGATCGCATCCGCCCCGGAGTCGTGCGCGTCATCGAGGGGCACACCGTAGAACGCACTGGTCACTGAAAGGGTGCGCTTGCCCTTGCGGTACCGGTCGAGGGCCTTGTCGATGACGAGCGGGTCGACCACCGGCGACGGTGAGACCAGCGGGGCAACCCCGTAGCGAATCGACTCGCGGTTGAGCAGGGTGAGGTCGTAGGGCGCATTGTACGCCACCAGAGGAAGACCCCGGGCGAGGTGCTCCCGGATCGTCGCGACGATCTCGGCCACCCCGTCGGCGGCGACCCGGCCGTTCGCGGCGGCATGCTCGGTCGTGATGCCGTGCACGGTGGTGGCCTGGGCCGGGATCTCGATTCCGGGATCCAGGAGCCAGTCCACGCGTTCGAGCACCTCCCCGGTCACATCGATGATCGCGACGGTGGCCGACACAATGCGGCTCGTCTCCACGTCGATGCCGGTCGTCTCAAGGTCGAAAACGGCGAGGGTGTCACTCCAGTTGCTCATGGGGAAAGCCTAGGGCCGACCACCGTCATCCCCGGGCGCCTCGGGCGTCGGCCCGCTGGCAGGCCGGCCAGCACCGAGTCTTCGATCCGAAAGGCGATCGGGTTGTGGGAAAAGCAGTTGAGGTCCGGCTGGTTCAAGACGAAGCGGTGGTCGTGGAACCGGCGCCGCACGGAGTCGAGGGCCCAGTTCGAGTTCTCCGTGTCTCTGTGGAGATGCGTCCGGCGTAGTCACCGGTCCCGTCGCCGTTGCGGTCTCCGGAGGAGCGCACCATCAGCTCGGAGGACACGGCGCGGCGGTACCAGCGCGGGTCCCGGGTGACGCTTGATCGGGGCGGTGAAGCTCATTGCGTTCCCTCCCGCCCGAGGGCGTCCGGCGACAGCCGTCGGCCGCCCTAAACTTGGGACGATGAATGTTCCTTCGCCCTACGATTCGCAGCTCGTCCGGATCCCTGTCAGGGTCCGGGACGTCCCGGTGCTGGGCAGCGAAACGCGGTATTGGGAGTACGGCGATCCAACCGCGCACACCACCATCGTGATGGTGCACGGCTTCCGCGGCGACCACCACGGCTTGGAGCCCGTGGTCGCCCAGCTTCCTGGATTCCGCATGATCTCACCGGACCTTCCCGGTTTCGGCGAGTCCGGCGTGCTCCAGGGGTGCCGACACGACATCGCGGGCTACGGCCGGTGGCTGGCCGAGTTCGTGGCAGCTCTGGGTCTGACCGGGCGCAGGGTGGTGCTCGGGCACTCGTTCGGGTCGATCATCGTCGCGGCATCCGTCGCAGGGGGACTGCACGCCGACGACGTGGTTCTGGTGAACCCCATCGCCGCACCTGCCCTGGCCGGGCCGCGCGGCATCCTCACCCGCTTGGCGGTGTTCTACTACCGGGTGGCCGCGCGTCTGCCCGAACGGCTCGGCTTTGCCCTGCTGCGCAACCGCGTCATCGTCCGCGTGATGAGCGTGACCATGGCGAAGACGGGGGACCCCGAGCTGCGCCGTTGGATCCACAACCAGCACGACCGCTACTTCTCCGCCTTCGCGGATCGCCGGGTTGTGCTGGAAGCCTTCACCGCATCGGTCGGCTCCGACGTCAGCGAGTTCGCCGGTCGCATCCCGCAGCGCACGCTGCTGATCGCGGCGGAGAAAGACGACATCACGCCGGTCGCAGCGCAATACCGGCTGCAGAAGCTGTTTCCCGATGCCACCCTGCAGGTGATCCCCGACGTCGGCCACCTGATCCACTACGAGGTGCCGGCGCAGGCGGCGGACGCCCTGCGCCGCTTCCTCAGCGCAAGGGAGACGAAGTGAGAATCGTCTTCGATTGCCGTTACACCCGATTCGACCGGCACGACGGCATCAGCCGGTACACGGCCGGGCTGGTCACGGAATTGGGCAAGCTCCACCCGGTCACCATGCTGATCAATGACCACCGGCAGCTCGACCTGCTTCCGGATCTGCCCTGGCAGCTCGTGAGTGCCCCGACCAGCATCCGGGAGCCGTTCATCGCCCTCCAGATCAACCAGCTGAAGCCCGACGTCGTGTTCTCTCCGATGCAGACGATGGGATCCTGGGGCCGGAAGTACCGGCTGCTCCTCACCGTGCACGACCTGATCTACTACCGCAATCGCACCCCGCCGCGGGACCTGCCCGGTTTGCTGCGCCTGACTTGGCGGCTGTATCACCTATCGTGGTGGCCGCAGCGGATGCTCCTGAACCGGGCCGACGGCGTCGTCACCGTCTCCGAGACTACCCGGGACCTGATCCGGGACAACCGTCTGACGCGGCGGCCGGTCACGGTCATCCACAACGCCGCCGACACGCGGTCGACGCCGCCCGCCGGACGTGCCGCTGCGGAAACGGGTCGCCTGGTCTACATGGGCTCGTTCATGCCGTACAAGAACGTGGACACTCTGGTGCGCGCAGCCGCGGAACTACCGGGCCATGAGCTCCACCTGATGAGCCAGGTGAGCGACCAGGAACGGGAACGCCTGACCGCCCTGGCGCCGCAGGCGACGCTGGTGTTCCACAACGGCGTCACCGACGAGGAGTACCTGCGGGTGCTGGGCTCCGCGACCGCGCTGGTCACGGCGTCTCTGGACGAGGGCTTCGGCATCCCGCTCGTCGAGGCGATGAGCCTCGGCATCCCCGTCGTGGTGAGCGACATCCCGATCTTTCGCGAGATCGGCGGCGACGCTGCGCTCTACTTCGACCCGGCCAGCACCGACGCGCTCGCCCTGGCCGTGCGGCGGCTGGGCGCGGGGGAGTGGGCGGCCCGCTCCACAGCCTCCGTCATCGAGGCGGAACGCTTCACCTGGCGCGATTCGGCCCGGCGGCTCCTGGAACTGCTCACCGGCACCGATACCGCGGATGACTCCGGTACGCGGACCGAGACGGCTACGGGCCCCGGCATCGACGCGGAGCAGCCGGTTCAGCCTGTGTAGTGCGTGTTCTCGGCTCGGCCGCGCTGGGTGGCGTCGAAATGCGTCAGCCCCAGCCGACCGTCCCGCCAGACGAAGTCGTGCACCGAGCCGTTGGCGATGATCTCGTTCTGGCGCGGCCGTTCCCCGGCCGTGCTATGGCGCAGCAGGGTTCCGATCACCCCGCCGTGACAGACGACCAGCACAGACTGTCCGGGGCGCGCGGCGGCCAGCAGCCCGAAGGCCGGCAGCACCCGGTCGAGCACCTCCTGGCGCGTCTCGAGGCCGGGAACGGGCACGTCGTCGGGAAAGCGACGCTGTCGTTCGGCGAACGTGAGTCCCTCGATCTGGCCGTGATGGCGCTCGGTGAGCTCCGGGATGACCTCCGGGCTCGGCAAGCCGAGCTCGCCGGCGATGATCCGGGCCGTCTCGTGGGCACGGTCCAGAGGGCTCGTCACGATGGTGTCCCAGCGCCGGGATCTCAACCTCAGGCCTGCCTCGGCGGCCTGCGCCCGGCCGGTCGAGTTGAGGGGGATGTCTGTGCTGCCCTGGATCCGCGTGTGCAGGTTCCACTCGGTCTGTCCGTGCCGCACGATCGAAAGTCTGGTCATCCTGCCGTTTCCGTTGTCGCGGGGGTGGGGGTGGTGGTGGACCGGGCCTGTTTCACGCCGGTGCGCCGGCGAGGCGGTCGGCCAGCCCCGCCAGCGACTCCGACGTGCCCGCCTCCAGCTTGAGCAGTGCCCGGCCGTCGCCCTTGGTCTCGCCGCGGTTGATCACGACGATCGGCAGCTTGCGGCGCCGGGCCTGTTCCAGCAGACGGATGCCCGAGTTCACAAACAGGGACGAGCCGGCGATGACCAGGGCCTCCGCACCGGTGACGAGCGCCGTTGCCTCGGTGAACTTCACCGTCGGCACCAGCTCGCCGAAGAAGACGACGTTGGGCTTGAGCATACCGCCGCAGACCGTGCAGTCGGGAATGGTGAAACCGTCGATGTCGGACACCTCCGCATCGCCGTCGGGGGCTGTGCGCACGTCGCCCGGTGTCATCAGTGTCGGGTTGGCCGCTTCGAGGCGCGCGGCCACACTGTCGCGGCCGAATGCCTGACCGCAGTCCAGGCAGACGACGAGGTCCAACGACCCGTGCAGGTCCACGACGTGCCGCGACCCGGCGCGGGTGTGCAGGCCGTCCACGTTCTGCGTGATGACCCCGCTGATCAGTCCGCTCTGCTCCAGCCGGGCGAGGGACCGGTGCCCGAGGTTGGGCTCCGCAGAGCGGAACCGGTGCCAGCCGAGGTGGCTGCCGGCCCAATAACGCTTGCGCGCCCGCTCGTCGCCGACGAAGGTCTGAAAGTTCATCGGGGTGCGCACGGGGGCACCCTTCCCACGGTAATCGGGAATGCCGGAATCGGTGCTCAGACCGGCTCCGGTCAGCACCGCGATGTGGCGACCGCGGAGCACCTCGGCCACGGCATCCAGAGCGGCGGCAGCGGCGCCGACGGCGACCGGAAGCGTTTCGGTGGTCATGGAGCTCCATCCTGTGTACACCGAGTCTAAACTCGCCGGTTTTCGACTGGGGGAGGGAACTGGCAGGCTGGACGGATCATCCCCGTGAAAGGCGTCCCGCTGTGCAGATCGTCCCCATCGAAAACCTTGACCTGCCCGGTCTCGCCGACTACTCGCGCTTGACAGATGTCGCGCTCCGCCGTGTCTCCGAACCGGCCGGCGGGCTGTACATCGCCGAGTCCAGCAAAGTCATCACCCGAGCCCTCGCGGCCGGCCACCGCCCGCGGTCCGTGCTACTGCAGCAGCAGTGGCTGCCCGACGTGCTGCCGCTGCTCGCGGACTGGCCGGACGTGCCCGTGTACGTCGGCGCGGCATCCGTTCTCGAACGGCTCACCGGCTACAACCTGCACCGTGGTGCGCTGGCGGCGATGCACCGTCCGGATCTGGCGCCGGTGCACGAGGTGATCCGGGACGCGCGGCGCATTGTGATCCTCGAGGACATCGTGGACCATACCAACGTGGGCGCCATTTTCCGCTCGGTCGCCGGTCTCGGCGCGGACGCCGTCCTGATCACGCCGCGCTGCGCAGACCCGCTCTACCGGCGCAGTGTGCGGGTGAGCATGGGCACGGTGCTTCAGGTGCCGTGGACCCGACTGCCGGAATGGAGCGAGGCCGCCCCGATGCTGCACGGGGCCGGTTTTCACCTCGCGGCCCTGGCACTGTCCGACGACGCTGTCAGCCTCCCGCAGTTCGCCGGGAACGCGCCGGAACGGCTGGCCCTGATTCTCGGCGCCGAGGGCGATGGGCTCAGCACCCAGGCTCTCTCGGCCGCCGACACCGTCGTGACGATCCCCATGCTCCACGGCGTCGACTCGCTCAATGTGGCCTCGGCCAGCGCCGTCGCGCTGTACGCTCTGCGCGTCTGAACGCGGGCGCTTGGTAGAGTCGTCGGATGCCACTGACCCGACGCCAAACGTTCCTTCGCCGTCGGGTTGCCTTCGCGGCGGCACTGGTTCTCACCCTGGGCGGGGTCGGCTACCTGGCCGGCACGGGGCTGGCCCCGGTGCCGGCCGCGGCCGTCGAACTGATCGAACCGGCCGCGCTCACCCAGCCGGCCGCCGAGCTGATCTGGCCGGATGCCGGTGCGGGCGCCATCGGTGCGGTCGGCTACCCGGGGCTGCTCGGTTCCACCGGCGACCAGGAATCGATGCCGATCGCGAGCATCACGAAGATGGTCACCGCACTCGTGCTGCTCGAGGAGAAACCCCTGAGCCTGAACGAGCCCGGCCCGGACATCCGGTTCACCGACGACGACGTCGACATCTACTACGACGTGCTGGCCGAGGACGGCTCGGTCGCGCCCGTGTCCGCCGGCATGGTGCTCAGCCAGCGTGAGGCCTTCGAGGCCATGCTCCTGCCCTCCGCGAACAACTACAGCATTTCACTGGCGATCTGGGCATTCGGTTCCGTGGATGCCTACCTGGCGGAGGCTGAAACCTGGCTGGCCGCGAACGGTCTGACCGACACCGCGGTGGCCGACACCAGTGGGCTGTCGCCGGCCAGCGTGAGCAGCCCGGGCGACCTGGTCAAGATCGGCAAGCTTGTTTTGGCCGACTCCGTCCTGGCCGAGATCGTGTCCATGGAGACGTCCGACCTGCCGACCGTCGGCACGGTCACCAACACCAACAAGCTCCTCGGCTCCAACGGTGTCACCGGGATGAAGACCGGAACCACGGACGAGGCAGGCGCCTGCCTCCTGTATTCGGCCGACTTCACGGTCGGCGGCGAGACCATCACCCTGGTCGGCGTCATGCTCGGCGGCGACACTCATCCCGAGCTGAATGCGTCGATCGTGGACCTGCTCGACAGCGTCGAACCCGGTTTCCGCGCGGTAAGCCTGGCCGACAAGGGTGCCGCCTACGCGACTTACGCCACCCAGTGGGGGCAGAAGAGTCGGGCGGTCGCCGCGGAGGCGGCCTTCGCCGTGGTCTGGTCGGACACGCCCATCACGGCCGTCCCGGCGGCGCGCCCGGTCACCCTCGGGGAGGTCGGCGACTCGGCCGGTGCGATCGACTTCCAGGTGGGGGAGACCACGGTGAGCGTGCCGCTGGTGCTCGAGCGCGAGCTGACCGACCCGGGTGCCGCCTGGCGCTTCACCCACCCGGCCGAGCTGGCCGCGGGCTAGTCGCACGTGAGGCCGGGCCGAGCCCGCGCGTGTGGCCAACTCAGGACATCCGTCGCCCGCACTCACCGGCCACTGCGGACCAGTGCCGAACCGGTAACGATGCCCGCCCCAGCCGGTCGGATCTCCTGAGTTAGCCACATTCCGGCCGGATCCGAAGCAGCGCCTGTCGGGTTCGGGCCCACCTCTCGCGCTCCGCCCCGTAGCCCCGTTGCCCGAACGAATTCGACGGAGTTTTTTCTCAAACTCGGCCGTAATCAATCGGAAACCCGCATTTTCCCCAGAATCTCCGTCGAATTGGTTCGACACCGGACGCTGGTGACCGGACGCTGGTGACCGGACGCTGGTGACCGGACACCGTCGGCCGGACGCCGGGCGGCGCGGGCTCGCCGCCGCTGAGCCGGTCTAGTGCCTGGGCTGGCTGAACGGCCGGGCATCTGGGCGCTTGGGCAGCACGTGGTCGCCGGAGGACTGGTGCCGGATACGGCGCAGAACCCACGGCAACAGGTACTCCCGCGCCCACTGCATGTCCTCCGTGCGGGCCTCCCGGAAGGTGCGCCCTGGCATTGGCTCGGGCTTCCGGGGTTCGAGGGCATTGGGCACGTTGAGATCGGAAAGCACCATCCGGGCGACGGTATGGTGGCCGAGGGCGTTCAGGTGCAGCCGGTCCGCAGACCACATGCCGGCATCTTGAATCTCGGTCAGCGACCAGAGGTCGGCGACGACACAGTCATACTTCGTCGCGACCGCGCGCAGGTTCTCGTTATAGATCGCGATCTTGCCCCGAATACCACGGAAAACGGGGGAGAAGCCCACATCGGCGCCCGTGAACAGCACGATGGTGGCGTTATCGCGACTCAGCCGGAGCACCTGCTCCTCGACCCTGGCGGCGATGAGGTCGGGGTCGGATCCCGGCCGGAGTACGTCGTTGCCGCCCCCGGAGAAGGTGATCAGATCCGGATGCAGCGCAAGCGCCGTCTCCACCTGTTCCACGCTGATCTGGCGGATCAGCTTGCCCCGCACGGCGAGGTTCGCGTAGGCGAAGTCCGGTGTGCCCTGGCTGAGCACCTCGGCGACCCGGTCCGACCAGCCCCGGTTCCCACCCGGACTCGTCGGCTCGGGATCACCCACCCCCTCGGTGAAGGAGTCCCCGAGGGCGACATAGCGGGACCACGGATGCATCGGCGTCGTCATTGCTCCATTCTCCCCCCGCATCACGGCAGTCCGTTCACCGGGTAAGTTCGTATGACGTGAATACTCCACCCCCTTTCGGTCCTGCCCAGGGGACGAGTGCAGCCGAGCATCTCTCGCCTTCGTTCCCGGAGCGTGCCGCGTGGGGCACGGCCGGCAAATTGCGGGCCTGGCAGGCGGAAGCGCTGGAAGCGTATTTCGTGCACCAGCCACGTGATTTCCTCGCCGCGGCGACACCGGGCGCCGGCAAGACCACCTTCGCTCTGCGGCTCGCCGCCGAGCTGAAGGCCCGCCGACTGATCGACAGCATCACGGTGGTCGCGCCCACCGAGCACCTCAAGCGCCAGTGGGCGGATGCCGCGGCGCGGGCGGGCATCCGGCTCGACCCCAACTTCAAGAACGCCAACGGTCGCTACGGCAACCACTACCACGGCGTTGCCGTCACCTACGCCCAGGTGGCCAGCCGGGCGGCGCTGCACCGGCAGCTGACCCAGTCCAACCGCACCCTTGTAATCCTGGACGAGGTGCACCACGGCGGGGACGCGCTGAGCTGGGGTGACGCAATCCGGGAGGCGTTCGAGCCGGCCACCCGCCGCCTCTCGCTCACCGGCACCCCGTTCCGATCTGACACCTCGCCGATCCCGTTCGTGAGTTACCTGCCCGACGAGCACGGCATCCGTCTGTCCCAGAGCGACTACAACTACGGGTATGGCCGGGCCCTCGAAGATGGCGTCGTGCGCCCGGTCATGTTCATGGTCTACGCCGGGCATATGAAGTGGCGCACCCGCGCCGGCGACGAGATGGAAGCCAAACTCGGCGAGGGTAACACCAAGGACATCACCTCCCAGGCCTGGCGCACCGCCCTGGAACCCACCGGGCAGTGGATCCCCGCAGTGCTGCGCGCCGCTGATTTGCGCCTCACCCAGGTGCGCCACGGCATCCCGGATGCTGGTGGCCTCGTCATCGCCACCGACCAGACCATGGCGCGCGCGTACGCGGCCATCCTGCAGGAGATCTCGGGGGAGTCGGTGACCGTCGTACTCTCCGATGAGAAGGAGTCGAGCGACCGGATCGACGAGTTCGCGCACAACACCTCGCGCTGGATGGTGGCCGTGCGGATGGTGTCGGAAGGGGTCGACGTGCCGCGCCTGGCCGTGGGCGTCTACGCGACCAGCGCCTCCACACCGCTTTTCTTCGCGCAGGCCATCGGCCGGTTCGTGCGGGCCCGGCGCCGCGGTGAGACGGCGTCCATCTTCCTGCCCAATGTGCCCAGCCTGCTCAGCCTGGCCAACGCGCTCGAGCTGGAGCGCGACCACGCCCTCGACCGCAGCAACCGCGACGACGACGACGGCGACGACGGCATGTACAACCCCGAAGACGCCATGGTCGCCGACGCCAACAAGTCGGAGAAGGCCTCCGACGACCTCGGCGAGGAATTCACCTGGCAGGCCATCGATTCCCAGGCCACCTTCGACATGGTGATGTTCAACGGCGACGAGTTCGGCGAGCTGGCGGAACCGGGCACCGACGAGGAGTTCGACTTCATCGGCATCCCCGGTCTGCTCGAGCCTGAGCAGGTCTCCGAGCTGCTGCGTCAGCGCCAGCACCGGCAAGCCAAGCGCTCCACCGACCGACGCAAGGATCCCGTCACCGGCGAGGTCGCCCCGGTGGACCCGCCACCGCTCTATCGCACGCTCAAGGAGCAGCGCACGCTGCTGGCGAGTCTGGTGGGCATGTGGTCGAAGCTCGCCGGCGAACCCCACGGCATGGTGCACGCCGAACTCCGGCGCGAGTGCGGCGGGCCCGCCGTCGCACAGGCCAGCGTCACCCAGTTGCAAAAACGGATCGACCTGCTCCGCCGCCGCCTCGGCCGCAGCTGACCCGCGGCGGAACCGCATTTGAGCGTCGCGGGTGCCCGTTCCGGGCGGGAGTGACCCGCTGAACGGCTACTCTCGACCGAATCGGCCTCTCAGGCGACGGCGTCCTGGGGTTCGGCGGCCGCGGTGTTCGGCACCACGACCTTCGCCCCGTCGGGAGTGACGTCCATCACTACGTCCAAGGCGGCGAGGATGTCGGCGAGCAGGTCGTCGACGTGCTCGAGGCCGATCGAAAGGCGCACGATCCCGGCACCGGGCCGGGCGCCGGCCTCGACCGGGCGGTGGGTCAGGGAGGCCGGATGCTGCACGAGCGAGTCCACGCCGCCGAGGGAGACCGCGTGCGTGATCAGCGTGCAAGCCTCGGTGAAGCGCACGGCCGCATCGAAACCGCCCGCGAGGTCGAGGGCGATGATAGACCCGGCCCCGTTCGCCTGACGGCCCAAAAGCCCCAGCGGGTCCTGCCCGGGCAGCCCTGGGTACAGTACCCGGGCCAGTGCGGGGTGACCCGCGAGGCGCTCCGCGACGGCGCCGGCGGTTGCTTGTTGGGCGCGCACACGCACCGGCAGCGTGCGCAGCCCCCGGTGCAGCAGATACGCGGCGAACGGATGCAGCACACCGCCGGTCAGGGCCCGCACCTGGCGCAGGCGCACCATCCAGTGCTCGGGGCCGGAGACCGTGCCGCCCATCACGTCTCCGTGGCCGCCCAGGAATTTGGTCGCACTGTGCAGCACCAGCGTGGCGCCCGAATCGACCGGGCGCTGAAGCACCGGGGTGGCGAACGTGTTGTCGACCAGCACCGGCACGCTGCCGGCCGCCGCGACCACGGCACGGATGTCGGTCAGCGCCAGCGTCGGGTTCGCTGGGGACTCCAGAATGACCAGCCCGGTGTCCGGCCGGATTGCCTGGGCAACCCCGTCGGGATCGACCCACGACACAGTCGTACCGAGCAGCCCGGTGGCGAGCACATGGTCGGTACCGCCGTAGATCGGCCGGAGGGCCACCACGTGGGGCGTGCCGCCGGCCACGGATGCGATCAGCACGGCCGCCAGCGCGGCCATTCCGCTCGCGAAGGCGACGGTGCCCTCGGTGCCCTCCAGGGCCGACAGCGCCGTTTCGAACCGGGCGACTCCGGGCTGCCAGAGTCGCTGGTACACCGCGGAATCGCCCTCGCGGATCGTACCTCCGGTGGCGAGGTTCTCGTAGGAGTCCCCGCCGCACTCGACTCCCGCCAGCGGATTGGTCGTGGAGAGGTCGATCACGGGCACATGCGAACCGGCCGCTGTCAGCCCGGCCATCCCGCCGTGCACGGCAACCGTGTCTGGGTGCGGGGCCGATGGCCGCAGGGCAGGTCCGCGGGGAGGCAGGGGCGGCAGCGGAAGCGTTGGCGTCATGCACAGACACAAACAGATTCTGCCGCACGGCGCAATCATCCTTGCAGACCCTTGCGAATCAGCGAAAGCTTTCGCATAAACTGCTCACGGAAGAAAGAGTAGGCCGATGGAACCGAAGAAAGCCGAAATCGACCGGGTCGACCGGGCGCTCCTGCGTGCGCTGTCCGTCAACGCCCGTGCCTCCGGTGCGGCGCTGGCCGCGGAGATCGGCGTCGCCGAGTCGACCGTGTCGCTACGCCTGCGCCGGCTGCAGCAGCTGGGGCACATCCGAGGCTATCGCGCGAATATCGACCTGGCCGCGCTGGGCGCGTCCCTGCAGGCGTTGATCTCGGTTCGTCTGGTCAAGCACGCCCGCGTGCAGATCGACGCGTTCCGGGCGGCGGCGCCGCACTGGCCCGGGGTGATCGGCCTGTTCCACACCGCCGGCGCCGACGACTATCTGCTGCACGTGGCCGCGGCGGACGCGTCGGACCTGCGTGACTTCGTCCTGCAGCATCTGGCGGAGCATCCGGCGGTTGCGCACACCGAGACTAACCTTATCTTCGAGTACGTCGACGGTGACGGCTGGCAGGACCTCGTCAAATAGTTCGCTTGACGCAGACAACGCCCCTGCCGAAGCAGGGGCGTTGTCGAAGCTCGTGAGCTATGCGACTCGGAAAGCCGCCTCGCTAGTTGAGCAGTTGCGAACTTTAGAGGGCGCGGATGTTCTCGGCCTGAGGACCCTTCGGGCCCTGGGTTACCTCGAACTCGACCTTCTGGTTCTCGTCGAGCGACTTGTAGCCGTTCGATGCGATCGCGGAGTAGTGCGCGAACACGTCGGCGCTTCCGTCGTCGGGAGCGATGAAGCCGAAGCCCTTTTCAGCGTTGAACCATTTCACGGTACCTGTTGCCATTATGAAACTCCTCCAGGAGTGTTAGAAAGGCCCCGACTTTCGAGGCCGTTCGTCGCGGTATTCGTCGTCCGCTTCCGAAAGGAATACGCCGCGGCGACCGAGGTCACCGCGTTATAAGACGTGCAAGCACTACAACTACTGAGTCAACCCTAGCCCACATCGCCGCGGTGCATCCAGATTCCGTGCCAATTCGGTTCCAAAGCGTTACGTTGATTGCAGGTTATGACCCGATCAGGGCGCACCCTGCACTACTCGGTGGTGACGAAGTCGATCAGCTGCTCCACCCGGCCCAGCAGTTGCGGCTCCAGATCGGCGAATGTGCGCACCCGACCCAGGATCCGCTGCCAGGCCCGGGCGATATCGGCCTGGTCCTCGTGGGGCCAGCCGAGGGCCTCGCAGATCCCGTGCTTCCATTCGATGCTGCGCGGAATCGCGGGCCACGTCGTGATTCCCAGGCGGTTCGGCTTCACGGACTGCCATACGTCGATATATGGATGCCCGACCACGAGCACATTCCGGCCGTGCGGTCCGCGCGCCACGGCGTCGGCGATCCGGCTTTCCTTCGATCCGGGCACCAGGTGGTCGACCAGCACCCCGACCCGCCGGGTGGGTCCCGGGCGGAACTCCTGCAGGAGCTCCTCGAGGTTGTCGACGCCCTCAATGTACTCGACGACGACCCCCTCGATCCGTAGATCGGCTCCCCAGACCTTCTCCACAAGCTCGGCGTCGTGCCGGCCCTCGACGAAGATGCGGCTGGCTCGGGCCACCCGCGCCGGGGCATCCCGCACGGCCATCGATCCCGAGGCGGTGCGGGCGCGGCCCTGCGGCGCCGCCCTGACCGGGACGACGAGCACCACCGGCTCGCCGTCAATCAAGAATCCGCCGCCGAGCGGAAACAGGCGCAGTTGACCGTGGCGGTCCTCCAGGGTGACGATCTTCTTCTCGATCCGCACCACGGCACCGCAAAAACCGGTCGCGACCTCTTCGACGACCAGATCGGGCATGGCTTCCTGCGTCGGAATGACCTTCCGGCCAGCGTCCCGCCAGCCGGGGGAAAGTACATCCGCACTGTACCGATCCTGCATGTTCCGCTCGTCCATTGACGGTCTTCCTCGCTCCTGCGCCTCGCCGACACCGGAATCGACGCTAGCGGATGGCCGGCACGGTCTGCGCTCTCAGGCCGGGGTGTCGGCGTCCGGTAGTAACCTGTCTCCATGTGCGGTCGATTCATCATCACGGACACGGCGTCCGATCTCGCCGCGATGTTCGACGTCGAGCACGAGGGCGAGAACCTGCCGGAACCGTCGTGGAACATCAAACCCACCGAAAAGATCCCGATCGTGCTCGAGTCAGCCAAGGCCGGGCCGGTTGTGCGCCGGCTCGAGGGCGCGCGCTGGTCCCTGGTCCCCTCATTCGCGACCGAGCTGCAGTCGTCCTTCGCCACCTTCAACGCCCGTGCCGAAACGGCGGCGGAGAAGCCCACCTTCAAGAGTTCGGTCGCCTCCCGGCGCGCGCTGGTCCCGGCCACGGGCTACTACGAGTGGCACACGGACGGCACCGTGAAGACTCCGTACTTCATCCACTCAGACGACGGTCTTCCACTGGCCTTCGCCGGCCTCTATTCCTGGTGGCGCAATCCGGCCCTGGCCGACGACGACCCGGCCCGGTGGGTACTGTCCGCGACGATTCTCACCCAGGACGCCGAGGGTCCCCTGGCCGCCCTCCACGACCGGATGCCCGTGATCCTGGCGGAAGAATGGTGGGACCAGTGGCTCGACCCCCATACTCCGGGTGACCAGGCCCTGGTCGACGCCGCGGTGGCCGCCGCCCGGGAGACCGTCGAGAGCCTGAGCTATCACGAGGTCGCCCCGGTGCGCGGTGACGGTCCGGAACTCATCGAGCCCGTCGGGGCGCCGTCGACGGTCTGACGCTCGACCGGGTACGCTCGACTCATCGGCCCGGCGTGCAGTGCGGGCATCGCTCGAAAGGATCGCACCATGAACGCCGTCGCCTTCACCGTCGCAATGGCCATCTTCGTCTTCGGTCTCTGGCTGTTCGGGTTCGCGTTCGAGGTGACGGCCTGGCAGTTGCCGATCTTCCTCAGCGGCATCCTCTGCGTTTCCCTGGCCGTGGCCATCCCGGTGCAGATCCTCCGCGACTAGGTCGCAGCCCCCGGTACCATGTCGGCTTGATCGCGGCGGCCCTCCGGCCCCGAAGTGTCGGCGGATCCGTTCTCGCGCTCGAACGAGGGTTCGCGCTCGAAGACGCCGCGGGAACGGTCACCAAGCTGGACGTGCTCTCGAATGTTCCCGGCCTGGGGATGAACGAGGGCGGTTGCGACTCGGATGGCCGGTTCCCTGGCCTATTTCCCTGTGCCGGCTTTCCGGCCGCGGCCGGCTACCCCGACGGGCTGACCGTGGACGGCGACGCTGGCGTGTGGGTGGTCGTCTTCGGCGGGAGCACTGTGCGCCCGGTCCGGGAGTTTGCCGACTGACGGGCCTCGTCAGCGCAACAGGCCGGCCACCAGGTTGATCAGGGTAGCCAAGATGAACGAGCCGAACAGATACGAGAGCAGACTGTGGCGCAACGCCGTCATCCGAATTGCGTGCGTTTGCAGACTGGTGTCTGACACTTGGAAAGTCATCCCGATTGTGAAGGCCAGGTAGGCGAAATCCCCGTAACTCGGTGGCACCGCCTGGTTGAAATCCACCCCGCCGTCGGGCCCGGAGTAGTAGAGCGAGGCATAGCGGAGCGTGAACAGGGTGTGCACCAGAATCCAGGAGAGTCCGACGCTGAGCACCGCCGCCGCCGCCAGGATTCCCCGTGCGGTGACCGAGCTGGTGTCGGTCCCCACCAGCAGGAACACCAGAGCGCCGAGGCTGCCGAGGCTGCTGAGAAGAATCAGGATGTCGGCGGCACCTCGGGACGAATCCTCCCGGGTGGCATGGCTGGCCGTGTTCTGGTTGTCCATGGGGCCGATGGTGATCCACACCCAGGTGACATACGTCACGCAGGCGGCCGCCCAGCCCGCGATCGGAGCCAGGGTCCAGCTCCCGCACACCCCGGCCAGAACAGCGACGACGACACCCACCGCGAACATGCCGATAAGTCGGGTACTCGAGCGGTGGAGGCGTTGGCCGTGCGTCGTCATATGCTGATCGTGCCATTAAATCGGGTCTCTGCGGGCCGAGGCCCGGGGCGCATCCGGTGTTATGCCAGCCAGGGTCGGTAGTGTGAGGGAACGATTGGCTGGCTGTTCCATTGCCGGCCGCACTAACGCTGAAAGAGAACGCTGGATGTCAGATAGCCCGACCGCGGCGTCGCCCTACGAGGTACTCGGCGTCAGCCCGTCGGCAAGTGACGACGAACTTCGTCGTGCCTACCGTCGCCTGCTGCGCCACACGCATCCGGACGTCGGCGGAGACGCCGCCGCCTTCCACCTCGTTCAGATCGCGTGGGAGCGGGTGGGAACCCCGGAGGGGCGCGCCGACTATGACCGCCGCCGGTACCCGTACGCGTTCCCCGAGCCGGAGCGCCCCGCCTACGCCTCCGGAGCCGGCCGTGGGCAGGCCACGCAGGCTGGGCCGCGCGCGCGCATGTACGGCCATCCGGGTGGGGAGGCGCGCCAGCGTTACCTCGAACTGCTTCGGGAATGGGCCGGGCGCGGAACCTCTATCGATGACCCGTATGCCCCGACGCTGATCCGTTCGGCGCCGCGGGAGATCCGGCATTGGCTGGCGAAGGCTCTGGCCGAGGAATCAACGGCGCAACTCGTCTCCGCCCTCGGGATCGGCTTCACGGCCTGGCATGATGTGTCTGCCGGCATGCAGGGCGGCAAGGTCGATCACGTCGTGCTCGGCCCGGCGGGACTGTTCGCGGTCCTGTCCGAGGACTGGGGCGGGCCGGTGCAGCTTCGGCGCGGGGAGCTCGTCGGTGACGCCCTCGGCCCCGATGTTCGTCCGATCGAAGACGTCGAGGGTGTCGTGCGGGCTCTGGCGAAGTCGCTGCGGGTGAGGTTCACCGCTGTGCTGGTCGTGCTGCCCGACGAGGCCCTGACTGACCCTTTGACGGTCCCCGGACGTGGCCGGCGCCCGACCGTGATCACGCTGCCGAGGTCACGGCTGATCGGGGTGCTGCGCAGCGGGCTGCCCGGAATGGACCGCGGCAGCTTCGAGAAGGTGTTCGAGTTGCGGAGCCGCCTGCAGGACGGCATCCGCTTCAGTTCGGAGTAGCCGCTTCGCGCAGGCCCAGCTTGTCGGCCCAGTACCGGAGGAATTCTGCGCCGGCCGCGTCGTGGATCAGGGACCCCTCTACGATCACGGGGTAGGGGCGCTCGAGGATACCGTCGGACGGCCGCACATCCACATGCGAGACGTCATAGCCGGCGGCATGCAGGTGGTCGGCCATCAGGTAGTCGCTGCGCGAGTCGCCGACCGAGCGCCAGACCCGGGGGAGTGTTCCCGATTCGGAGAAAAAGGCCAGCGCCCGCTCCGCGCCGCGGTCCTTGTCCAGGGTGACCGACTCGATGTCGGTCGAGATGATCGTCGGGTCGATCCGGAATCCCACGGTGCCGGCCTGGTCCGGAACGACTCGATCACCGAAACGGATGCCCAGCCCGAGTTCAACCATCACCCCGAATGCGGCCTCGTTGAACTCCACCGCGGCGGCCTGGTACCGGCCGTGGTCGGCATCCGTGCGCTGCTCGACCGAGACCATGGCCTGCTTGGTCTCGTCGAAGAACATCGTGTCGCTGAACCCGTCGACGACGAGGTTGCGCAGCATATCCACGGCGGCGGTCGGCAGGGCCACGCTGTCATCGACGACGATCTCGCCCATCCCCGCGGCAGTGATCGGGAACCAGACGGCTCCCTTCTCGCAGACCCCGTACATGCGCATCGACTCGGGCAGTCCGGCTGCGCGGAGGGGCGCGACAACCTTCTCGCGGATGAATGTCGACGACCGCCCGGTGATGAATGCGATCGGAACGTTGGCTCCGGCCAGGCTGATCAGATCCGTGATGATGCTCGGTATGGCGATGGTCCGGGACACCGGACTGGCGATCGGCCCGTCCACGTCGAGCAGCAGGCCGAGGGGGGAGACGATATCGCGCATACCCCAGTGTTTCATGGGCGGCCCCTTCGACCGGTCAGCGGGCTTCGACCGTCACCTTCCCGTTGGCGGTCGCCGCGGTGATGGAGCGGCGGGAAGAGGAGTCGCTCGGGACCGACCCGCTGTCACTCTCGCCGTTGGTCGCGCGGGCGTCCACCCGGTAGGTCACCCCGTCCGCCGGCAGCCCCACCGTGATCGCACCGTTGGTGCTCCGGGCCTCGGCCGACGTCGACGGGTCGAGAAAGTCGAGTTTGACGCAGGGAGTGCCGTAGCCGACGAGGCTACCCGGCCCGGGAACGCCTATCCTTGGTCAAGATGATTACCCGACGAATCGCCGCCCTGCGCCTGGATATCCCGATCGAAATGGCGCAGCGCCACGAACTGCCCTCCCGGATGTCGGAGGCTGAACTGGCCGAGATCGAGCGCAACCCGCCGGCGTGGCTCGTGCAGTCTCGGGCCAACCGCACCGGCAAGAAGCCGGTCTGGGTGGAACTACGTTGTGATGTCTGCGGGTTCTCCGAAGCCGCGCGTCCCAAGAAGTGGTGGCCCGCCTTCACCTATCTGACCTGTGACTACCACGGATCCGAGGAACTCCCAGATGCCGCCGCCGGCCTCAGTCGCACCGAGGTCGACGGCATCGGCAACGCATTCATCGGCATCGTCGACGAGGCATCGTAGGTGAGTGTGAGTCCTGGTCGTCTCCGGTCTCGAACCAATTCGACGGAGATTTTAGGTCAAACTCCCGTTTTTTAGCCCACGGGCGCTGTTTAGAGCAGAATCTCCGTCGAATTCGTTCGGGATGAAGTTGTCGCAGAGCCCCGGACTCGACCGACAAGGATCTTGCGGCGCACGTTCGTCCCAAGTGGCAGCGATCAGGCCAACCCGGACTATACCCCCATAGGTATACGGGGCATAACTCCGAGCGTACACCTCCCGCGGTGTGTCCCGGCACCCGACAGGTGTCGGTCCGTCGGCGCCGGGTGGAGTAATTTGGCGGTAGCCGCCTGAGACCGGAGGACTTCTGCCATGCTGCGCACACTGGGCATTTTGATCGCCCGTCACCGGTTCACCTCTCTGCTGCTCTGGGCGCTCACGATCGCCGCGTGCGTGGCGACGGCACTGATCGGGGTGACGGGGGAGAACCTTTTCCAGCGGCTCTCCAGCGCCGGACCCACCGTTGAAGGCGAGGCCAGCCAGGCAGCCAATCTGCTGCAGGGCACCGAGGGCGCAGACACGGAATCTCTCTCTCTGCTGATCCACGACGTCGACCTGTCCGCCCCGGACCTGGGCCTGATCCTCACCGCGGCCACGACCGACCTGTTGGAAGTCGACGGGGTATCAGAGGTCATCAACCCGCTCGCCATCCCACCGCTCCCTGACGGCTCGCCGAACCCGGCTGCGATGCCTCTCCTGGTGCCCGACGGCACCGGACTGTTGCTGAACGCCCAGATGGTGGCACCAGACGGTGACCTCAGTGATGACCTGCTGGGCGAGGTGGAAGAACGGCTCGGCGTGGCGGCCGACGAGGTCCGGCAGCTTGAGCCGGACGCCACCGTGGAAGTCGGCGGAACCCCGCTCCTGGTGGAATCCCTGGTGGCGGTCGCCGAGGCCGACCTGCAGAAGGGCGAGCTGATCGCGTTGCCGATCGCCCTCCTTGTGATGCTGGTCATCTTCGGCGGATTCCTGGCGGCCGGCATCCCGCTGATCGGGGCGTTGGCGTCGATCGCCGGCGCTCTCGGGGCCCTCTTCGGCTTCAGCTACCTGATGGAAATCGACACCACGGTGCTCAACGTCATCACCGTGATCGGGCTGGGGCTCTCCATCGACTACGGGCTCCTGATCGTCAGCCGGTTCCGCGAGGAGTTCCGGGCACTCGTGGAGCGGGCCGGCGACAGCGAAACGCGTACGGAACGTCACGAGCTGATGCTGCAGGCGGTGGGCATCACGGCGGACACGGCCGGCCGCACGGTGCTCTACTCCGGTCTGACCTTCGCCATCGCCACGGTGGGCCTGCTGGTCTTCGAACCGACGATCATCCGTGCCATCGCCATCGGCGCGGTCTCCGTGGTGCTGATCGCCATCCTGACGGCGCTCGTTCTTGTGCCGGCTCTGCTCGGGTACTTCGGCGAACGGCTGCTGAAGCCGGGCCTGCTGACCCGCATCCCCGGCCTCGGTCCCCTCCTGACCCGTTTCGGCGACGTCGCCCCCCGGGAGGGCGTCTTCTCCCGGCTGACTCGCCGCGTGCAACGGGCGCCCGTGCTCGTGGCGCTCGGGGGCATCGCCGTGCTCCTCCTGCTCGGCAGCCCCGCGCTAAACATCAACGTGTCCAGCGGCGGCGCCGACGCCATCCCGAAGGCCTCGACCCAGTACGGGTTCGTCACGGCGCTGAACGACCACTTCCCCCTCGCCACGGCCCCGCTGGTGCAGCTCGTCTCGGACACCGATGAGGCGTCCGCCGCGGCCTGGGCCGAGGAGGTGGCGACGCTGCCGAACGTCACCGGCACGACACCACCGGCCCTGGTGAACGGGCATTGGGTGTCGCGCGTCGGCGTCGACCAGAACGCGGGCCCGGCCGTTGTGCGGGAGATCCGGGACTACCGGCCCGACTTCGACCACTGGGTCGGCGGCACGGATGCCGCGTCGGTCGACTATGTCGACTCATTGGTCGCCGGCGCGCCCTGGGCTGCCCTGATCATCGCCGGGGCCACGTTCCTGCTGCTCTTCCTGATGACCGGTTCCGTGGTCATCCCGCTCACCGCCCTCGTGATCAGCGTCATCTCGCTCGGCGCCTCCGTGGGCATCCTGGTCTGGGGTTTCCAGGAGGGAAATCTCGCAGGCCTGCTCGATTTCGATGCCGATACGATCGCCGGGGTGGACCCTCTGGTTCTGACCCTCGTGCTCACCTTCGGCTTCGGCCTGGCCATGGACTACGAGATGTTCCTGCTCGCCCGGATCAAGGAGCACTACGAGGCGGGTGAGGCCACGCGGCTCGCTATCGAGACGGGTCTGCAGAGCTCGGGCCGGATCATCTCCTCCGCGGCCCTGATCATCGTGATCGTGTTCGCCGGGTTCGCGACCGGCAATCTGCTGCAGATGAAACAGATCGGCGTCGCCCTCGCCGTGGCCGTGCTGCTGGACGCGACCCTCGTGCGCACCATCGTGGTTCCCGCTGTGATGACCTCGCTCGAGAAGGGCCTCTGGTGGGCGCCGAGGTGGTTGCATCCGATCTACGCCCGCTTCGGGATGCGGGAGTAGGGCGGCGGCTACACCGAGGTCGGCTCGTCCAGGTCGTCGTGGTGGATCCGGTCGGCCAGGCTGCCCAACGGCTCTCCGGTGCCGCCCCACTGCTCGGCGATGATCTCCGCGGCGATGGACACGGCCGTCTCTTCCGGGGTTCGGGAGCCGAGATCCAGCCCGATGGGGCTGTGCAACCTTGCCAGCTCCGCCTCGCCCACACCTGCCTCGCGGAGCCGGGTCAGTCGGTCCTCGTGAGTGCGCCGAGACCCCATCGCACCGATGTAGGCGAATGGGCCGCGGGTCAGGGCCACCTTGAGGAGCGGCACGTCGAATTTCGGGTCGTGGGTGAGCACGCAGACGACGGTGCGCTCATCCACGAGCCCGGCCGCGACCTGCTCGGCCAGGTAGCGGTGCGGCCAGCCGACGATGACCTCGTCGGCCTCCGGGAACCGGGCCGCCGTGGCGAAGACCTCGCGGGCATCGCAGACGGTGACACGGTAGCCGAGGAAGGAAGCCAGCCGGGCCAGGGCGGCCGCGAAATCGATGGCGCCGAACACCAGCATCCGTGGGCGCGGGGCGTAGCTGTTGACGAAGACCCGCATGCCCTCACCGCGTCGTTCACCGTCGGGACCGTAGGTGAGGGTGCGGTTGCGTCCGGCGGCCAGCAGCCCGCGAGCATCGTCGCCGATGGCCCGGTTCGCCCGTTCGGAGCCCAGATCGCCGTCGAAGCCGTGCGGCCGGATGATCAGGTGTCGGCCTAGACGGCTGGGATCGGGGTGCGCGATCACGGTCGCGACCCCTACCGGGGCCGATCCGGTGATGTCCTGCTCCACAGCGGCCAGCTCCGGGAAGCTCACCTGGCTGACTGGCTCGACGAAGACGTCGAGGATGCCGCCGCAAGTCAGACCAACGGAGAAGGCGTCGTCGTCGCTGATGCCGTAGCGCACCAGCACCGGCCGCCCATCCTCGATCACCTGGGTCGCGAGGTCGTAGACGGCACTTTCGACACAGCCGCCGGAGACCGAGCCGACCACCTCCCCGTCGGCGGTGACCAGCATCGACGCGCCGGCCGGCCGGGGGGCGGACTGGAAGGTGCGCACGACGGTGGCCAGGCCGGCAATGCCGCCGGCCTGCCATCC
This sequence comes from Cryobacterium sp. TMT2-4, assembly GCF_004402575.1. Lineage (NCBI taxonomy): Bacteria > Bacillati > Actinomycetota > Actinomycetes > Micrococcales > Microbacteriaceae > Cryobacterium > Cryobacterium sp. TMT2-4. The sequence goes on from NZ_SOGE01000034.1 coordinate 34,559, forward strand.
CGTCAGCAGCGGGTTCAGAACCTCACGCACAGGTGGTGACCCTTCCGGTTTCGCTCATCCGGGTCTACCGACCGCCGGCGCGGCGGCCGATCCAATAGGCGACAAACGCCACCGCTGCGATCACGCCGAGTAGCCTGGGCAGGCTGCTGAGCTGATCCATCACGATGCCCTTGGCCAGATCGAGGGCGTTCAGGCTGGTCTCGGCGGGCGGCTGCGGCGCCCGGGAGGTAGGCGCCGTCGTGATGAGGGGCCGGGCCGGCGGTGCGGCGGGCGGAGCCGTCGCGGTTCCCGTCCCACTGACCGTCTCGGCGGTCTTCCTGGTCGTGGCCCCGGCAGCAGGCACCGCCGGTTCCGGAGCCGGACCCGTGACCATGGCCTGCAGGTTCTCGGCGAAGAGGGCCATCATCTGGTCCGTGACGCTGCCGATGATGCTGCGCCCCATCGCGGCCACCTTGCCGGAAAGCGCCACCTCGGCACTGACCGTGCCCTGGGTCTCGCCCTCCGCCTCGACGAGGGTGAGGGTGGCCGTAGCCTGCGCCGTGCCCTGACCGCGGGTCTCCTGAGCGCGCCCCTCGAACACGGCGCGGTGCGCGGTCGCATCGCGTTCGAGAACGGTCATCTGACCTCTGTACTGAATGGTCACCGGACCCAGTTTCACTTTCATTCCGACCTGATAGGCGTCATCCGAAAGCTTGTTCAGCACCTGTGCCCCCGGAACGTAGCCGGCGACACGTTCGAAGTCCATCAGAGTCTTCCACACCTCGTCGATCGGTGCGACGACGGAGAACGTGCTGTTGATGTCCATCAACGGGTCCTCGTATTCTCGTGTGGGTACGAACGGTCGGCGCGAATCGCCGCCGCCACTTCTGCCAGGGCCGCATAGCTGTGCCCGCTGACGAACGCGTCGACAAAGGGCAACGCGGCCGCCATGCCGCCCACCACCGGCTGGTAGTGCAAAGCGATCTTCCTGGGGTTGACCCAGATGATGCGGTAGGCCAGGCGCCGCAGGCGGGCCATCTGGGTGTGCACCGATTCCGGGTCGTCCAGCGCCCACCCATCCGAGATGATCACGACGACGGCCCCGCGGGCGAGGCCACGTCGACCCCAGGCATTCGTGAAATGGCGGATGCTTTTTGCCAGCCTGGTGCCGCCTGCCCAGTCCTGGGTGCTGGCGGCAGCCCGTGCCAGAGCCTGGTCCGGGTCGCGCACCGCGAGCTGACGGGTCAGCCGGGTTAATCCGGTCGAGAAGATGAAGGCTTCGGCCTCGGCCTCCGCGATTGCACCCTGCAGGAGCGACAGGAAAACCCGCGTGTACGGCTCCATCGACCCGGACACATCGCACAGCAGGATCAAACGGCGCAGTCGCGTGCGCCGGCGCCGGTAGACCAGGCGCACCGGTTCCCCGCCGCTGTGCTGCGCCGCCCTGACCGTGCGGCGCAGGTCCAGCCTCGGGGCGCTCCGGGAGCTCTTCCGGGTGCGGCTGTTGACGCGTTCCGGCGTGGCGAGGGCGATCCGGCGCACCAGGCGACGCATCTGGGCGACCTCGTCCGGAGCCAGGACCGGCGGCTGGGGCAGCGGCGCCTGGTCCGCCGCGATCGCGCAGCACAAAGTCCAGTTCGAAGAGCTTGTTGATGTCGATCAGCCACTCGGGTCTGGCCAGACGGAGCTTCATCATCGGCTGAAGACTCTGCCCGCCCGCGATGACCCGGGACTCCGGACCATGGCGCTCGAGTCGGGTGATCGCATCGTCGACCGTGCTGGTGCGCACATAGTCGAGGGAAGCTGGAATCGTGTCACGTAGTGCTCCGGGGCCGCCGGGTTGTCAAGGCGAATCGGGACGGCTCCGGGCCGCCGGGGAGTCGGCCGCCGGGAGCGACCGTCCCGCAGCGGAGAACGTCGAGGGTTGAGTGACGGCTCCGCAACGGGAAAGGCCCCGGCGACGAATCGCCGGGGCCTCATGCACTGTCTCAACCAGCGCTCGTCCGTTCACAGCAGAACCATGACCGGAAGTATGCGCTTAGCATACAGGCACGGTGATCGGTGCCGGGGGATGGTCAGGTTCGGGTCGGCGGCCGGAGTCGTCCCCGGGCCCGAGGGCCCCGGAGCGCAGCCCCAGCTCGTGTTCGGCGACGGTGCGCACGAGACCGCGCAGCCGCTGTGCATGGCCGTAGCGCACGATGGCGTGCGCGTTCAGCCCGTCGATGATCGCCAAAAGCTGCCAGGCGACGGCGTCCGGGTCGATCGCCCGGAATTCGCCGCGCGCGCAGCCGGTGTTCAGCAGGACGGCCAGGAACGCCTGCCAGGCGTCCATCTGAACGCCCACCTCCACGGCGAGCGCAGGGTGGCGTCGGCCGAGGCTCCAGGCGTCGAGCCAGACCGCGGTCACGGTGCTGCGTTCGGGTCCGAGCAGAGTGTCGATCAGCGTCTGCAGGGCCGCCACGGCTGTCTCGCAGAGCGCTAGCTCCTCCGCCACCTCGCCGATCTCGGCGGCCACGATCGCCCCGAAAGTGGAAGCCACCAGGGAGTCCATGCTCGGTTGGTAGTGACTGACCAGGGCCGGGGTCACCCCGATCCGGGAGGCGACCGCACGCAGTGTGAGGGCCGACAAGCCCTCGTCAAGGGCGATCTCCCGGGCGGCGCGGGCGATTTCCGCCGCCCGCTCGATCGGTGCTTTGCGCCGCGATGCGCTCGGATCGGTTGACATGAAACCTGAGTCTATATATCTTTAGCCAACGGTTATTGATCAAGTGATCAATTATTCCGCAGGGAGGTCTCGTCATGCTCGTGATCAACGCGCCCGGCATTGCCGAACCGCTGACCCGCACGTCGGGCGAGGCCCGGCCGCCGCTCCGGGTCGGGCTCGTGCAGCACCGCTGGCACGTCGACGAAAACGCGCTGCGCGCGGAGCTGGCCGAGGGCATCCGTCTGGCCTCCGACCAGGGTGCCCGCGTCGCCTTCCTGCCCGAGCTGACGCTGCGCAAATACCCCGGCAACGCACGGGCACAGGGTGTGCCGAAGCTGACGGCCGAGGACCTGCTGACCGGACCGACCTTCACCTTCGCGGCTGAGCAGGCCAAATTGCACGGCGTCGTCGTGCACGCCTCCCTCTACGAGAGACCGGACGCAGAGGATGCACCGGAGGACCCGCGTGGTTACAACACGGCCATCCTGGTCTCGCCGACCGGTCGGCTGCTCGGCCGCACGCGCAAACTGCACATCCCGGTCACCGAGGGCTACTACGAGGACACCTGGTTCCGACCGGGCCCAGCCGAGGACGCGTATCCCGTCTATGCGCCGGAGGAACTGGGCGGTGCCCGGATCGGGCTGCCCACCTGCTGGGACGAATGGTTCCCCGAGGTGTCGCGGCTGTACGGCCTCGGCGGCGCCCAGCTGCTGGTCTACCCCACGGCGATCGGCTCGGAGCCCGGCTTCCCGACGTTCGACACCCAACCGCTCTGGCGGCAGGTGATCGTGGCCAACGGGATCACCAGCGGCCTCTTCATGGTGGTGCCCAATCGTCACGGCGACGAGGGCGACCTGACCTTTTACGGCTCCTCTTTCATCTCTGACCCCTACGGTCGTGTGCTCGTGCAGGCTCCCCGTGACGAGTCCGCGGTGCTGGTCGCCGACCTCGACCTGGCACAACGGGAGGAGTGGCTCAAGCTGTTTCCCTTCCTGGCCACCCGACGGCCGGACAGCTATGCGGGGCTGACCACGCCGGTCGACCCGGCTCATCCGTTCGGTGCGATGGTGACGTCGGGGGAGTCGTGACCTGGCTGATGCCGGCGGAGACCGCGCCGCAGGACCGGGTCTGGATGGCATTCCCGGTGGACGGCTACACGCTCGGCACGGATGCGTATTCCGCCGACGAGGCGCGCGGCACCTGGACCGCGGTTGCCCACGCGGTCCTCGAATTCGAACCCGTCACCATGGTCGTCGACCCGGCCGAGGTGGCGACCGCTCGGCGGTACCTCTCCGCGGAGATCGAAATCATCGAGGCACCACTTGACGACGCCTGGATGCGCGACATCGGCCCGTCCTTCGTGCTGGGTGATGACGGGCAGCTGGGGGCGGTGGACTGGGCATTCAACGGTTGGGGTGCCCAGGATTGGGCGCGCTGGGGCAAAGACATGGAGGTAGGCAGGCTCGTCACCGCCGCCTCTGGCGCGAGTGCGATCTCCTCGGTGCTCGTGAACGAGGGCGGTGGCATTCACGTCGACGGCGCGGGAACGGTGCTGGCCACGCAGACCGTTCAACTGGATCCGGGCCGGAACCCCTACGTCGACCGGGCGAGGATCGAGGCCGAGTTCGCCCGTACCCTCGGCGCCACCCGCCTGGTCTGGCTGCCGCGCGGCCTGAGCCGGGACCAGCAGCGCTACGGAACCCGCGGCCATGTCGATATGGTGGCCGCCCTCCCGTCGCCCGGAACGGTGTTGATACACGCGCAGAACGACCCGGCCCACCCGGACTATGCCGTGACCAGGCAGCTCCGCGCCGTTCTCGCCGAGGAGACGGATGCGGCGGGCCGGCCGTTCACCATCGTCGACCTGCCGGCACCGGCCGCACTCACGGACGAGGACGGCTTCGTGGACTACAACTACGTCAACCACCTCGTCGTCAACGGCGGCGTGATCGCCTGCGGCTTCGGCGAGGAACGGGCCGACCAGGTCGCCCGGGAGATCCTGGCCGCGGCGTATCCGGGCCGAACGGTCGTGTCGGTCGAGGCGCGGCCGTTGTTCGCGCGCGGCGGCGGCATCCACTGCATCACCCAGCAGCAGCCATCGGCCGGGTAGTACGCCGCGCCACGCTTACTGCCGCAAGGTGAACGTTCAGGGGACTGTGGCACGATTGACAGGTTGGCCGCCGGGAATTCGGCTAGTCGGCGCCACCGGGACGCCGCATGCAGCACGATCTGAATCGAGTCAGTTTGAAGTTCATCGTTGGGGAAACCCTCGTCTATCCGCACCACGGTGCGGTCACCCTTACCGAGCTCTCCACCATAACGCTGAAGGGCGTCGCCCAGCCGGCGATGACGCTGCGCGTGCATTCGTCGCAGCTCACAATCCAACTTCCCATCGCGAATGCGGGGCTTGTTGGAGTGCGTGACGTCATCGATGCCGCTGGGCTGGAAGAGGTCTATAAGGTTCTGCGCGAGCCGTTCACGGAGGAAGCAACGAACTGGAGCCGCCGGTTCAAAGCGAATCAAGAGAAGATGGCGAGTGACAGCGTGACGCGCGTCGCCGAAGTCGTTCGGGACCTGTGGCGCCGCGAACAGGACGGCGGCGTGTCCGCCGGTGAGAAGCGGATGCTCGCCAAGTCCCGTCAACTCCTGGAGTCTGAGCTGGCGCTGGCGCTCGGCACATCACCGGAAGACACCGTCCTGGCTTTGGACGAGGTTCTCTCCGGAGCCCTCACCGAAGCGGTCTAGGCCCGCGCGGCGGTTCGACGCCCAAGCGATCCACCGACACGACGAAGTGTCGGATACCTTCCACGAGTGGGTGCTCGGGCCGTCGATGATCTACCTCCGCCCGTGCTTTCCGCGACCCGGTACATCCCTGACGAGGTGCAGGAGAACTAATACCGGCTCCTGGCCGAGAAATTGCGGCCGAAGCCCGTCGACCGACTCCTCGAAGTCGGATGCGGCTGCGGCTGCGGCGCCTGGCCTGCCTGAGGGGAACAAGCGGTTCGCGCGGTCATGGATGGCTCTCCGAATGTGTCTTCCGCCCGTTGTCCAGATAGCCACCGAGGAGTACCCTCCGCAAAGGTGGGGCGGGACGCTGGCTCACCCGATGCCAGGCGGGTCGTCCCTTGTTGAGAGGATTACTCATGAAACGCATGGTACTGGGGTGCGTTGTCGCACTCGGACTTGTTTTCGTCGGCGCCACTTCGGCTCAGGCTGGCGAGACCAGTGGCAATGGCAGTCCGGTCCCGGGCGCAAGGAACGCGAGTTCGGCGTGCGCCTATTCGGGCCGGGACCTCCCCGATGCTGAGGAAAACCAGCCGCCCCAATTCAACGACGACTTCGTCACGGACGGGCGCGTGCAGAGCTACGGGCGGTTCGTCAGCCACGGCTTCAAGGATCTGGTGCCCAGCCCGGGCGAAGCCTGCCGCGGCAACGTGACGTTTGAGGAATAGGCTGCCAAGCCGCGACCTCGGGCAACTGCGAGCACAGCCCCTACGATCTTCCCTTGGTCGCTGACCTCTGGCCGCGACGCGGCCGGTCAGAGGGCCATCATGATCGTGAGGGCTTCGCGGTTGCCCCGTCACGGTTGGCGACGGGGATGCGTCGGAGTTCACCGTGCGGTCGAAGACCCTCCGGGATCGACGGTCCCGTCGAGGATCGCCGGCATGAGGTGTGCGATCTAGGCGCGCACGGGAGAGGAGCCGATGATCGGTTGACAGTAGGTGGCACCAACCAGTTCTTCAGTGGCGATCGCCTGCGGGGAAAGCGGGCGGCGCCGAGCATGTCGGCGGTGAGGCTGCCGCCGGCGGACCTCCGATACGGGGTGATGGCGAGGAGACTGCGTTCCGGCCGGAGACACGTTCAACCATAAAAAAATAGGCCGCGCAACCGGTATCGATTGTCGCGACCTATTTCCACATGACGAGTCGGAATGATCCGAATCTAATTTCTGTGGGTGGTTCGGGAAATCCAAATTCGCCTGTGACCGCTGGGAAGTCGCGGAACGTGCCGGACGACATTCCAGCGATTAACTCCAGCTTTTCCACGACGAACATCGACGACTGGGTCACGCACCGGCGGTGTGGACTGCCCTATCGGACGATTTCCATATCATTCACGCACTCGAGCAGGTGCTTCGGCAGCAACGGTCTCCGACGCCAACCCGCCGCAACCGACGCTCGGGCACGCTGCGTGTCTCCCAAACCGGTGGCGAGCGCATCGAATTTGGCAGCTGCGTACGGAACGACCATTGGACCGTGGCGCCATCCCTGACGGGCACTATCGTGAACAGCCTTCGGATGCGGATGACCAAAACTGTTTGGAGTCGCGAACGAGTAGAGGAGCCTCGCATACTTCTCGGCGCGTGTCGTTCGAGCCGGAATGACACTTCCAATCCGAGGTTGCTTGGCACCATGGTGCGAGGCCGTTACCGCTGCATAGTCGACTGGAGTAGGTGAAGCCGGTATGGCATCGTAGGACGCATCACCCGTGAGCAGCCACTCAAGCTCACGCTCGATGTCTCGAACACGCATTGCCAAGCCGCTGTCGTTCCGGTTTCGTCCTGTACACGGCACGAGGCTGAGCCGTTGATCCGGGCCGGCATGTTGCTTGACCCATCGAGGGTTTTCCCATTGAAGCGAAATCTCTACGGCTTTTTTCGAGGCGTAGATGAGGATGTCTCCATGAGCATGGAGGATGTCAGAGGCCAGTTTCGTGTGGCTGGGTCCGATTCGCTGGCGTGGCGCGATCCAGACATGGGCCAGAAATCGGGGTTCCAGTCTCGCTCCTGCCCAGTGATCCGTGTCCCAGTGCGACAAGACGATCGGTTGGCCTCTGCACGCGCAGAATGAAAGGTTGGGTGGCGTTGAACCTGAGTGCCTTCCCATCCCTGCTCCGACGTCGAAATAGAGCCTTGGAGTGCCAGTTGTGTCGATAAGAGCGTTGGCTCCGCCTTGTCCCACGTCGATGGCGAGCATCTGCGAAAAAGCCGGAACTTCTCCAAGAGCCTTTTTGATTTTGACCTCGTCAGCGTTTGGCCAACTTCCCATGTCAAATATGCGCTTCAACGCCGGTGAGAATCTGCTTTCTCGTAGGTGGCCTATTTGGACATTCACTCCTTCCGAGTCGAAGAGGCCCTTCATGCCGGCATCAAAGAGCACGGCAGGGACACCATTTGGGTCCCCCGTCTCAAATTCGAGCCACGGAAGCTTGGCACCCAGGAGGGACCGAGACACTCTATCTTTCGCAGGAGAACTCACCTCGATTCGAACGATTGGTGCGTCGTCGAGGGGGTTCGGGCCGGACGGGCCGGATTCGAATAGTCCGCGCCAGTAGTTGTGCGCTGGCCCATCAGTAGATTCCAAATTCGCTGTCAGCGCGAACACACCCGACTCAAAACCGCGCCAATCGGCTCGGATGGCGTCGAGGACTACGGTCGGCCCAGTCTCGTCGTCGGCCGCAACCTTGATTTCCGTACGCGCGAAGTATCTGGTCACTAGTGTTTCACCCCTCGATGCCCGGAATTGGAGGGCAAGCCAGACGCGATTCATTGGAGCGCCACTATCGCACCATACAGTCCTTCCGCGACAGCGGTTGAGCGTGGATCCGCCCGTGGACAGAAAGAAACAAACCCAGATCGTGGCGCGATTCTAGTTCGCGGCCAAACTTGCCCGATAGTCGGACCTCGACGCACGCAGATTCGGTTCCAATTCGCGGCCGTTCCGAAGTCTTGGGCGGGTGTCATTGGGACCGCTCAGGGGCACGGCTTCGCTGTCGTGATGGTAGGGGCCAGGTCCTACTTCCATTCGACGGGAAATGATTGTGGCAATGACATTGCCTAATCTTCGCGCGCGTCGTTCTCGTTCTGGAGAGCCGTGTAGGACAAGGTCGGAGGCTCGCTTGCATCTTCGACCTCGGTCCATGTAACTCGGGACCGGCGCCCATAGAGATTCAGCGCTGTCTCCAACGCCTCGATCGCGCGCTGAGTGACCAGAGCGACCGCCGCAATCGACGAGGTCATCCGTATCTGTGCCGATTGGTTTTCAACGTCCACGACGGCCTCGCTGCGCTCCATCGCCTCGACGAATGCCCACTGTTTGCCATGGCTCAGACCCGACAACAACTTCCACCAAGCAAGCAGGGCCATGCGTGCGCTCGTGGGAATAGCTGGATCAGCTGTGATTGCTACCTCTGCTTTCTTGACCGTGTCGCTGTAAGTCACAGTGGTGAATGGGAAGTCGGCGGGATCTCCGAGGCTAGGGCGAGTCGCGATCAGCGCGCGGATCTCGGCCTGCGCGAGGGACTTCGACCGCGAGTTGAGGTTGCCCAGCGATATTTGAAACGTGTCGAAGTATTTCGCGTCTTCGACAGCCACCATGTAGCTTCGGCGTAGCCGCTCATCTCGGCTGACGGGCTCCAGTAGGTAGATGGCAAGCGAAGCGCTCTCGAGGGCGGCTCGGATCATCGGATAGAGCGCGGACATCGGGAGCGCTCCCGTTCCAGCGAGGACCGACTCCAGGATCGTTTGCACGGCCAGAAGGGCGTCCACCGATGCCGACATGGCCGTGCCGTGCAGGCTGCCGGTGCGCCATCGTCCGAGGTAACGGTCATCAAGTCGAAGGCTGCTCCTGTCGTCAACAACAGCGAAGAACTCACCCTTCAGCTTCGCTTCGGCGCTCGCAATGCGGGAAAACAGCAGCCGCAGAAGCGCGACGCCCACTTCCTCGGTGTCAGGGCTGATTGCGCGGTTGAAATCGAACTGGGGCGGGTTCGGAATAGTCACCCCTGAGAGTAGACCCACCTGAGATGATTGCTCACGCTGTTCACCCAGCTGCCACGCCTACTTGCCTTGCCCCGCTGCCGCGTCACTCACAGACGTGATGATTGACGCCGCCGTGGTGGCCCAACTTGCAGAAACCGATGATATGGATGGAAGGGCGAGCTGAACTCTTGATGCCGTCGGGCCCGTCGGCAAAGCCTCGATAAGCTGCACGATACCGTCGCGATCCCTGTTGGAATCGAACAGCTGATTGGGTTGCAACTCCGTTCGATAGGCGAGGTTCAGTTTGTGGTCGGCTCGCCTTGCTCGTTAAATTCGCCGAGGCGCTGCTGCAGGCCAGGCATATAAGCATCTGGATTCGACCCGATGACGTCCAAGTGTTTTCCCAGCGTCGCGGCGAGGTCCCGAACCGTTTCTTCGAACAGCATTTGCACGCGGTTCGCGTCTTCAATCATTTCGATCTCGGTCTCCAGGCCGTCCCAAGCATCCGACCACTCGCTGAAGAAATGGTGAGCGAGACGATTTCGTTCGCCCACTGCCATGGTCAGTTTCTCTTCTAAGATCGGGTCCCGCGCCAGGGTACGGAGCGCTGAGAACACAGTCCCCATTGTCGAGGTCGAGAGCGTATCGACGGCCCGGTCGAGTTCAGCTTGGGAGGCGAAGTCCTTCAACGTCACCCGATGCACGTTGACTAAGACTCGAAGCCAAAACTCCAACGCCTGCGATCCGTGCATAGCTCGGCCATAGGCAGCGAAGACCCTCTCGTCGCCGGCCGAGTGACTTTGTTCTTTGGAGGACATGGATTGACGATATCGGTTGACCTCGTGGACGGTTGCTTTCAAGCATCTCGCGATCCGTCATCATGGGGCCATAACAGACATAGTTTGGTGGAACTTCGCCTCCACTCTCGGTGTGGCCGGCGCCTAGGCAGTCCGCACTCTGGACCCGGGGTAATGCCCTTGACCGCAAGCATCACATGCCTATTCGTTACCGGAAATCGGGAGCCGGGCAGAGAATCCGCCGCCAGACCTTTCAACCGTGGAGCAGGAGGGGCCTCACCTCGAAACTCATGGCAGGCTCTGGAGTTGAATCGCCTGCTCGATAGGGCGCCACCATGCGTGCATGCTAGCGAGACGATCGGCGGCTGCCCGTCTCAGTGCCAAAGGCCGTGAGTGCGACCTGGAACAAGGGCGATGCTGCATCCGTTGCGAGCGGCACTCGATACGTTTGTCCAATGAACCAGAGCAGCATCATCAACCTTGGCCTCCTGCTCATCACCGCGATCGGGGTAGGTGTCACCGCATGGCAGGCGGTCGACGCGCGTCACGCCCGGGACGATGCCCGTGCTGCCAGGGACGCCGCACAGGAGCACGAGACGGTCGCCCTCCGCGCATCAGCCGATTCGGCCTCCGCCGCCGCGCGGTCGGCGGAGGCGCTCGAACAGAGGAACGCGATTGAACTTTCGAAGATCGCGACCGACCCCTGGTCGCTCAGCAGTATCGGGAGCAAGTACGAACTCCGCAATATCTCGAAGGACGTTATGCATGTCGTGTCGGTTGACGAGCTCGGCGAGGGAAATGACATCACCCTTTTTGAACACGATCTGCAGGATGTCGGGCCGGGAGAGTCGATCTACTTCGACTACAGCAAGACATTCGCGAGCCCGGCAAGCACAACACTCCACGTGAGTTGGGGTGACCCGATCACCGGCGCCCGGACTTCCTGGCGCCGCACGCTCTCATGATCCCGCTCTGACTGACGAGCGAGTCGCTTATTGATTAGAAGGGACATATTCCGCCACTGCCGCTTGAGCCTTGCCCTGGCCCACGTTCTGGCTGGTCGCCGTCACCAGAACGGCAGGGAGTCGTTCCAGGGATGGTCCGGGGGAAGTCCAACGCGTGGGTCGAGCGCCAATTCGCGCAGTTTGGGCGGCAACAGAATCGGAGCATCGTAGGCAGATTCTTCCAACAGCCCCCACTGGTCTTCGTAGCCGGCCCATGTCCACATTGAAACGCGCGCGCGATCGACGCCAACGTTTCGTTTTCCCTGGACTGCATCCGGGTCGGTGAGCCAGTCCTGATGGACTATCCACGTCGCAGCGGCGACTACATTACGCGGAATGATGAATGACCGTGGCCGCTCGTGTGGCTCCTGGGGAAGGGCGACGAATACGAACCACTCACGGCTGGTCTGAGCAGGCAATTGCGCCTTGGGGGTGACCGGCCAACTCGTCTTCGGAGTGACACCATTCGCCGATTTCACTTGGACCTCGATCATGGTCCTCGAATCGTCGGCACGCACGGCGAGGATATCCGTGCGTTCAAGGCCATCGCGGGTGAGAGCGGCGCCCCAGTTCAACCGGCTCAGGACCGAGCAGACCCAATGCTCTCCAGCGGACTTCGTCATCTTCGTGTCGACCATCACGCCAGTATGGCCGAGTTCGATTGTGCGACCTGCCGAACTGTGCCTCGGTGAGGGTGGTCGGCCTTCTGGTTAGGGACAACTGGTTGCGCAGATGCTGCCTGAACGCTCATCGAATCACGGCGTATTCCGGTAAGTTTCGGACATGGGGTTTTCGGTGAGGCTTGCGCCGGGCGTGCGAATCAGAATGAACAGCCGTGGGGTCCGCGCGAGCATCGGTACCCGCGCCGCACGGATCCATGTGGGCTCGGGCAGAACAGGATTCTCCACGGGGGCGGGTCCCTTCAGTTTTTACACTTCGCTGAGCGGATCGCAAAGCCGGTCGCGTGCGCGGTCGTCGGGTCCCACGCGTCGTTCCCCGGCAGCGACTTCGCGCGCTTTGGAAGCGTCGGCTCGGTCGGTCGCGGCTAGTGAGCGCCTCCTGTACATTCAGGAACTCGTCGACCTGGTCGCCAGCCTGACGAGCCTGCATTGGGCCGATTTTCAGTCGAGCTCAGCGCCGGTTGCCCCGCCAACGCAGCTAATCGATGAAGCTGCCGTGTTCCTACGCCACCGCCAGGCTGCTCTCAAAGGGGTTGGGATTCTCGCATGGTCGCGCAGAGCGCAAGCCAAACGCGACGGCAGGGAGTCAGCTGCTCGCGAAATAGCAGCCGCGTGGGCAGCCGCCGACGACGCCAGAATGGCACAACAGGAGGATCTCGACCAGGTCTGGTCCGCTCTCGGGGCCAACGATCCGTACACGGTCATGCACGTGCTGGAAACAGCCTTCGAGGACAACGACGCCATGGCAGTCCCGCTCTCCGTTGACGGCGCCGAAGCCAGTGTTCTCGTGCTAGTCCCGCCGTCGACAGCGATGCCGTCGAAGTTGCCGAGTGTCACTCCCGGCGGGAAGCCGACGCTGAAGCAGGCGACGAAGCAGGCTACGGCGACACTCCATAAGGAGGCGGTCGCGGGCTTCACCCTCGTCACGGTCAAGGAAGCATTCGCCCAGGTACCGGCACTGCAGAGCGTGCGGGTCGTAGCCGTTACTCGGTCGGCCCCGGACGCGTACGGAACGATCAGCGCGCAGGTGCTCTTGGCGGCGACGTTCGAGCGTTCCCGCCTCGTTGGGGTTCGGTGGCGTGAGACCGGCGCCATCCAGATTGTCAACGAGGCGTCGTCGGAGCTGGCCATCCGGCAGAGTGGCTCGGCCCAGGCGCTGACGCCCTTGGATCTGTCCACGGAGCCGGAGCTTGACGCTCTGATCAAGAGCGTGGATCTCACCGAGCAGGACTAGCTCGCGCCAGCTCGCCTGTGGGTGAGTCTATGTCGACCGATCCGACGCTGCGGATTGTGCCGGACCAGAGACTTCTCGCGCCAGGACGGGGCTCACCCCGGCACCGTGCTCCGAGTCCTCACCACGCCCGCTCAAACCCCACCTTGGCTAGTGTGTCCGTATGAGCTCCGAATACAAGACCCCCAGCGACCTCCTGGAGGACGAGCGCCGGAAGCGGCGGGCCGAGGAACTGCTCCGGATCATTCCCGGCCTCCCCGCAGACCAGGCCGCGCACGCCGTCGACCGCTGGTGTTCCATGCTCGGGTCTGCCACGTCGATGGAGGAGGTGGACCGCAGGACGTTCGCGGATTTCCGGGCTGGCCTGGGTCTCGGCTCTGACGGTGGTTCCGCGGGGGTCTTGACGTAATTCCGCCTTATCGGCCATCTTGCCGGTCATGGCACATCTCGCAAGCCCGCGCCGCCGAGTATCTTTTGCGGCCACCGCTCGCAGACTGTGCCGCGTTCCGAGGAAAGACCGCCATCGCGGATGGGAATCACGGGGATCCGCGGACGTGCCAGCCGTGCATGCCGGACCCCGGCCTGCGCTGAGAATCGATGCCTCGTTGCAAGATCTCTCTGGCCACCTCGCTGTCGTTCGCGGGGCCCGCGGTGCACAGCGATCTTGGCGGAGCCTAGCACCGGCCGTGTGCGCCTAGACTGGGGCCGGGTCAGGCCCGCCGGCATATGCATCGACCGGTGTCGGGTCGTGCTCGTACGGTCCGCTGCCGCGCCGCGGACGACACGACTGGCGGAAGGCCGATCGCGCACCGACGGCCAACACGAGGGACAAAATGGGGGACGACTTGTCGAGCAGCCCGCCACCGCCACCACGCGTAACGCCGCCGCCGCCGCGACCCTCGCCCCTTTCCCCGCCCCGCGTGTCCCCGCCTCCGCCACGGTTCGTACCGCCGGCTCCGCCGGGAGACCGGGAGCGCACGCAGACCCCACGTCCCGCAGGAACGGTGCCTGAAGGCAGCAAGAGCTTCATCGTGACGTTGCTGCTTTCGTTCTTTCTTGGTGTCTTCGGCGCCGACCGGTTCTACCTCGGAAAGACCGGCTCGGCCGTCTTGAAGCTCGTCACCGTCGGTGGCTTCGGCTACTGGATGATCATCGACCTGCTCATCACGCTCTTCGGCGGCCAGCGCGACGTGGGCGGATTTAGGTTGGCCGGATACGACAAGCACAGGAAGACTGCCTGGATCGTCATCGCTGCAGTTTTCGGTTCAGCTGTACTGATCAGCATCGGTGCGGTGACACTCGCGGCCGCCGTCGACAGCGGTGGTCCGACGTCGTTCGGCTGGGTGCTCCTGGCGATCCTCGCTGCAGTCGGGATCGTCGCGGGCTCGATCTGGATGCTGCATCGTCGTCGGGCCCATGGCGCAGCCGCGAAGGACCCGCGCGCCGTCGACTCGCTGCCCCCGCTCGTCCGCGAGCGCATCGCGAAACTGCAAACGCTCCGGCAGCTGTACCTGATGCACGCGGCAGCCGGCGACCGCGTCGCACCGTCGCTGATCGGGCAGATCGATTCAGTGATCGTAAACGTGACTGAACTATTCCGGCGGCTCAGCCTTCCGACCGACAAGGTGCAACGGGCTCTTGCCCAAGCCGAGTACGTCGACAAACTCGGCAAGCTAGCTGAGGCACTCGATCGCGACTACCTGCTGGACGTGCTCGCCAACCCGCGACTGTGGGACAACCCGGAGCAGCATATCCGCGGTGTAGCAGTGATGTTCGACGCGGTAGATGCCCAGCTTCTTGACAATATCCGGCAGGTGAACGGCCGCCGTGGGTTGAAGTTTCAGGTCGCAATCGACGGTCTTATGGACCCACGTAAGGCGATGGACGACCGGCAGCGCGACCTTGGCTCAGCGTCGGGCGCCGAATAGCGCGCGTTTCGGCTACGGCTCACTGCACGGCCGCGGGGTGGGCGCCGTGTCAAGGCGCCGTGCTCACGATGGCGGATAAGTCAGGTCCATTGCTGACCGTCCCACCAGCGTTGTCGGCCGGAACCGTCGTCATACCAACCTGCGGGAGTGATCGCGCGCGAGTCCGCGAGTATCTTGACCTCTTCTGCCTGGAACCGCTCAGTCCATTGCTGGCCATCCCACCACTGCTGCTGGCCAGAGCCATCGTCATACCACCCCGCCGGAGCGGGGTCCTGTTCAGAGCTGCGCAGAGCGGGATTTCTCTCGAGCATGTAGTTGATGCGATCCGAGAACTGTTGCGGGGTGAGTTTGTTCAGTTCGCTCTGCCAGTCCAGAAGCGCGCCGTCCGCATCGTCGATTCGGGCATTGGACAGCAACCTCCACTGCTCTTCGCTGAACGCCCGAGCGAGGAGCATCGCCCGAACACGCTCCTGCCACTCTGCACTGCTCATACTGATCTGCGGCATTCCGAACCCCGCCTCCACATCAGTGGATGGCGTTACCGGCGCAGTGTCTGGTGCACCTGGCGACCTCGGAGCAACCTGACCTTGGGTAGTCTGAAAATGAGCCGTCCACTCGTGGCCATCCCACCACCGCAGGTTTCCCGAGCCATCGTCATACCACCCTGCGGGCGCCGGGGCTCGACGCGGGTCGGACTGGAAGTGTTCAGTCCACTGCTGGCCATCCCACCAGCGCTGACGCCCGGAATCCGCGTCGTACCAGCCCGCGGGTGCGGAAACGCGCGAAATGGCAACCGCTGCTTGACCTTCGGCCCGGCGAGCCTCGGCGAGGCTTGACTCTAACTCGCGGAGCCGCGAATTCTTGTCGCGGGACGCGCCCACCATAGCAATGGTGCCGATTGTCAGTCCGACCAGTGCGAGACCAGCGATTGCCGCACCGAGTCCTGGTCCGTCCTCGTCCGATTGCGCGTACTCATAGTCCGGGGAGGATCCCTCCTCCTTGTCAACTGGAACCGACTCCGCGGGTCCTACGAGCGCATTCGTCCCGTTCTTATACAGCAGATCCCGTTGAGCGCCGGGAGTACCTTTAGAGTTCGCAAGATGCGTTCCCTTCGGAACACGGACACTTCGGAGTTGCCATTCTTCAGCCATGCGATTCCTTTCTCCGATGCCTCTGGAAGGATTGCCCACCAGCGCAGCATCCGCATCCTTCGCACGAATCGGGACGGAATCTGAGTCTTGAGCCATGTGAGTTTTTGCCTGTTCTCTTTGTTCAATCGAACGTACTGAGCTCCGCCTTTAAGCCGGGGCCTCAAAGAAAACCGAGCTACGCCGCGGCGCCTGCCTCCTGACGGCAACTGAAATAGGCGAAGGGCGATGACGGTCGTTCGAGCAGTCCTGATCAGGGGTTGGCAGCCAAGTAGACGCCGTTTTGTGTGCGTTCTAGCCGACCGTTGTTTTGCCCGGTCAGTAGCGCGGCCGAGAGGAGATCTCGGGACTTGGTCGTCAGCGATGTACCGCCAAACATGTTCAGGGTCTCCCGCATCAGTTCTACTTCATTCATCCCTGCTGAGGTGTGGCAAATTTCCACCATTGCATTAACCAGTTCTCGAGGGCTGATGTGTTCGAGAGGGCGGGCGACCCCACCAGGCGTTGGGCGGAATCCTCGCCAGGTCCTCGGGTCAAGGCGGGCCGGCCAAGCGAACGGTTTCTCGTCCTGGGCCTTCAGCTCCTCGGGCAGGTGCCGAAGGATCGATTGCATGCGAGTTGCACTAACTCGTTCGAGCCCGAATCCCAGCGCCAGTAATTTAGTGAGGCGTACGTAGTGGATGGGTCCCTCCGCGTCGACAATCGCTCTGAGTGCGGTGGATACGGAGGCAGCGGCCTGTAGGCGAGGGAGGGCATCCAGGACACCGGTTTGCCCGAGGTAGCGAACTTGGTATGGATCGAATCTCTCCGCATTCAAAGAAGGCGGGGGCCCAGCCAGGGCGTGGGAGCGATACGTCGGGGACAAGGCAGATGCTAGTTTCCGCTCAGTCGTCGAGGGCGATGCACCCAGTGAGGGTGGCGTCTGAGCGTGCAGTGCCATGGCCATTGGTTCCTCTGGGGTCTCCGTCTGGCTTGCCTTTGCGGCCGCGGCGAGCGTTTGGGTAAGTCGATCGAGCACAGAATCTCGACTGCTCAGCCATTCAGGCATCCATATCCGTTCCACGGCTGGCCAGCGCATCAGCTTCGAGAGGACCTCGACCGGCAGTCCGTCCCGATCCGAGACGGTGCGCCTCGCCGCCCAACCGGGTCCGTCCAGCAGCACGGCCATGATGGGCTTGCCGGGGTCGCCCTGCTCGGCGACGCTCAAGTCGATTCGGAAATCGGAGAGGCCAACATCCGTCGTCACCGTGAGTCCGCGCTCTCGCAGCCCTTCGGCGATGTCTTCTCGGTGACGGTCAATGGCGGTCGATATCCGCGTTGACCCGGCCGCCGCGTCGCCACCCTTTTCCGCCATTTCAAGGTACGCCTTGAAGTGTTTAATGCCGACCGAGGTCGTTTCCTCCGCCCTGAGGTCTTTCGGGTTGAAGCTGCTGAATACGATTACCTGGCGCCTCGCCCTTGTAATTGCCACGTTGAGTCGACGCTCACCTCCGGGCAGGTTCAACGGCCCGAAGTTCAGGGGGAGGTATCCACGGTCGTTGGCACTGAAAGCCGTTGAGAAAAGGATGGTGTCGCGCTCGTCACCCTGAACATTTTCCAGGTTCTTCACGAATAGGCCGTCGGTGTCGTTGTCGAGCGCCTGCACTATGCGGTCGTCACCACTGTCGCGCAGTCTGGTCTCGATCAGAGTTCGCTGTTGCATGTTGAATGTCACTACTCCGATTGAGGGAACCACGAGGGGGGAGGCCCAGAATCGTCTGATGATCTCGTCCACGACTGCTTCGGCTTCCACCGGGTTGGTGCGGAGAGCTTTGCCCGTGCCGCTTCGCAGGAACTGGCCGTTTACACGTTCCAAGCTCACACCGTAGCCGGCGATCCCATTATTCCCGGACGTGTGTATGGGTGCCGGGAATGATGAAAGGCGGTCGCGGTAGTAGGCCCGGTTACTGTAACTGATCAGGGATTCGTCCTGACTCCGATAGTGCCAGGATAACCATTTGCTCGGGACTTGGGATTGCACACACTCGGAAAGAATGGATTCCTCATCACGGACGAATTCCATCGCTCCGCTGTCGTCATCCGCGGAGCCGATGCTGCTTTCGCCGAAGCTGGATGGCGGCATCTGTTTGCTGTCCCCAACTACGACGACGGATTTCGCGCGCCCCATTGCTCCGATCGCATCCGCGACCCGAACTTGGGAGGCCTCATCGAAGACGATGATGTCGAATAGTCCGGCTTGCGCGGGAAAGAACCTGGCAACGGATTCCGGACTCATCAGCATGCAAGGCATGATTTGCGTGATGAGGTCTCCGAAGTTGCGCATCAGGTCCCGCACACCCATGCCGCCGCGCTGCCGGTCCAGCTGCCGTTTGAGCAGCCCAATCTGGCCGGTGCTCGCGGTGGCACCAAAGGTGCGTTGACCGAGAACGGTGAACGGAATATAGGACGGTAGGTGTTCGCGTACCGCGCGGGAGGAGTCAGTGAAGCGCGTGATTGAACGGTTGTGCGCCACAGTTTCGAACTGGTCCAGGGCAGTCGCGTGAGCGCGTTCGCCAATCGATGCGATCGCGAGGCCCTTCTCAAACGCCCGGCTGGCGTCGACGAGTTCGGTCGTGCCGGCCAGGATGCTTGTCCGCGCCTCTGACAGGCCCGCTGCTGTAAGTGGTGCGAGGTGTTCCAGGAGATCGACCCACCGACGCAGGGAATGCATTTGGGGATCGAGGGCGTCTCGCTCGGGAGCCGTCCGCCGCCACGCAGCAATGAATCCGATGTGGCCCGACCATTTGACTAGCGGCTGTGGGGTCACGCCCAGCGCGGAAATGAGTTCCTCCACTGCGGTGCCACACCTTGTGACGGCCGCACGCAGCTTAGGGCTGACATTCGCACCAGCATCGCTGTAGTAGGCGCGCAATGCGACCGTGAACGCCTCGCCGTGCGGCGAAGTAGACGGCGTGAGCACGCTGCCCACCCAGCGAAGCCAGTTAAGTTGCCTGGACAGGACTTCCACGTCCGGGGCCAGAAGGGGGTTCCACTCTCCGGGGATCGTCACCCCATCCACGCTTCGAACTAGGACCCTGACCTCGTCCAGTTTGGATTGCGCGGCGACGAGTTGCCTCGTGACTTCCGACAGGCTCTTCAGAGGGATGACTACGCCTTCCACCAACACGCCGTCAAGCATCTGTAGAGCAGCGAGCCTGCGTTTCTTGCGCCCGAAGAAGCCGGAGGCGTCGGCTGCGGTTGCGGCGGCATGGACACTTGTTGTATCGAGCTGGAATGCGGCCGGGGTGACCACGTCGAGGGCGGCCTGGTATCCGGCAATGAACGCAGTCACCGCAGCCATCGCATCGCGCTCGGCGTCACGCCACTCACTCGCGACGGTCGCCTCAAGGACGCTCAAAGGGAGTCGGGGCGACGTCGCGAGTGTTGCCAGGGCAGTGAACTCCGGCGCTGTAACAGTATGGGTAAGCACGCCAGCGACGGTCCCGTCGGCCGGTAAGTCTTTGACCGCGGCATCCATTTCGAGGGATGCCGCGCGAACCCGCTCAATGTCCAGTGACGGTACGGGCGGCTCAGTCAGGAACGCCCACGGGTGCTCCGGCCGTGCACGTGCCGGTTCCGCAACATCCGGGAGATTCCGAAACACCCGTCGAACATCATCCAGAACATCGGCGGTGACGTGACCCGGCAGATCCGACGGCACCGACATCGCCGCTACATCCTGGGCGGAGGACAGCGCTTGGGTCCTGGCTGAGTAGTACGAGAGGCCGGCCGGGTTCTCGTCGTGGAGCCTGCTCGCATACCGCGCCAGGCTTCCTCGTGCGGTCGCCAGCGCCTCAAGGTCATTCTTGAGGCCTTGTCCGTCGACCGTCACACGGTGTTCGAGAGCGGCTCGAATTTGGGCGCGCACGGCAACGGGCTTGCTGGCTTTGTCGTGCAGATCCAGGGCGAATGCACCCATGCCCACTTCCTCGAGCCGCTTCTGCACCACTTGGAGAGCTGCTCGCTTTTCCGCCACGAAGAGGACTCTCTTGCCGTCGGCCACGGCTCGGGTGAGGAGGTTCGTGATGGTTTGCGATTTGCCTGTGCCCGGAGGACCCTCGAGTACAAAGGTGCGATTCGCAACCGCTTCCGCGACGGCGGCAAGCTGTGAGGAGTCACCGGGAACCGGGCATTCGGCGCCGAGAGCGTCAAGGTCGGCCAAGGGTGGAGGTGGGACAGGGTCAGCGAATGCCTCGGTCGGCGTATAGATGAGATGGTTGACGAGTGAGTTTTCGGCGAGCGTTTCCCAGTTCTCGTCGAGGTCCTTCCAGAGCCGAAACTTGGCAAATTGGAGGATTGCCAGGTCCAAAGTCGACTCCACACGGTAGTGGAGTTTGGCCGCGACGATCGCTTCACGGGTGGCTCTCAGCGCCGCTTCTAGGTCGATTCCCGAAGCGCCTTCGACCGGCTTCTCCAGTCCCGGGATAGATAGACCGTCCTCTTGGCGCAGCTTCTCCAAAAGGCAGTAGTTGGGTGTTGACTGGCCTGCTTCGTCCAGCACCACTCGGTAGCTCCCGGCCCGGTTCGTCGTTTCCAGGGTCACGGGAACCAAGACCAGCGGGGAGCGCAACTCGCGTCCCTTGACATTCCAGACCAGGGTCCCGAATGCGAGGTAGAGATTGTTTGCACCTGTCTCCTGAACGACGGTGCGCGCCTTGTACGCAAGAGCTCGCAGTCGGGTCGTGTAGGCAGCATCGGTCACATCGGCATACACAGACTTCTTGTCCTGCAGGAGCAACGCGAGTTGGTCTTGGGGAAGGTCTCGCCCAAACCGGATGCCGCGCTGACGGTCAATGCTGGCGACCTGGTCCGAGGGCAGAAGGGTCAGTCCCGTGCCGTTGACAATAAGATCTTCGATGCTCGCGAGGTAGCGGTCGGCAACTACGAGGGGGAGCCTGCCGCGGTCAGTGAAGTTGATCAGCCTGTTGCGGAGGCTGAGGTCGAGCAGCGCGTTCTTCCATTGCTCGACGCGGTACGGAACGACCCGGCCGGGCCTGTCTTTCATGGTTCCGGCAGGGGCGCCGGCATGCGGTGGGGTCGGCATATCTGGAGTGTGGGGGTGGTACTCAGTGGCGATGATGGTGCCGCTATCGTCCTGGGTGCGCGCTGGCAGGGGGATGATCTGGTTCTTCCGCGCCTGCACAACGTCGGTCACCCCGATGACGTTCTCAAGGTTGCCGGAAAGCTGCGAGACGTACGGTGATCGTTGCGACTGAGCGAAGGTGCTCTCGGTGAGCTCGGTCGTCAGCATCGTCGTCTCGACGAGCTTGATCAGTTCGAGGTCGACGAGGTTGACGACCTCCGTCGCATCCGTCGTCGCCGGAGCACCAAGACTGCGGTCTTCCTCGCGCCAGTAGCCGACGAAAGCGTGTCCATCGACGACCCAGAGAAGTGGGTTGATTCCCGCTTGCTCAAGGGCAGCGGCGAACACGACCGTAGTGTCCAGACAGGTGCCAACCCGTCCCTCGAGAACCTCGGCAGGGTTGCGCACCTTCTGTCCCACGTCAGCCCAACTAGCTGGTGGATTGGAATAGCGGATGGCGCGATTCCGCATCGCCTCGAAAACAGCCGCGACGATCTCGTCGACCCTGTCGGGGCCGGCCTGATACCCCTGAAGCGAGCCGCTACCCGTGTCGTGTTCGAGGATGTCGGAAGCCTCGCTAAGCAGCGGTGCGATCGCAGGGTGGTTCGGCTGCACATGGGCGGCCAGCATCTCCAGTGCCAATTCAACCGGGCGTGACACCCACTGGTGCGCAGCCAGAAGCTGGACCTCGACTGACTTCTCGGCCACGGTATCCCCGGCCACGAGTAGTCGAGCGCGAATGACGGCCGGACGTTGCTCCTCGACAGTCAGCATCACCGCTGGGTCCATGAGCAAACCGAGCTCGGTGAATGAGCTGGGTCGGCCGGCCCCGAGCTCTACCAGTATCTCCCGGGGGGATCCAAGACTGCCGAGGGCACTGGTGACCTCAAGCCGGAGTACAGCCTCACGAAGCTCCGGGCCATGGTTCGTGATGGTCAGTTCGCTGACGACGGCCTGTCGGTTGTGGGCCAGAGCGTAGCTGAGGATCGGAGTCGCGGAAAGCTCAATCTCGTACGTGGCACTCATAACCGGCGAAGCCGGCCCCGCGACTTGGGATGCAGCAGGGGTTTCCTGGGCGCCGTGCTTCGGAATCACGACGGTTTCCTCCGCCGGATTTGGACGGGCGGGAGCTACCGCGAGTTTGAGCTCCGCCGCGGCCCCGGCTTGTTCCGTGGCGTCCACGAGCGCGAGCAGTCGCTCAGCACTGTCAATCGCCCGATAGGCGTCGTTGTTATCAAACTCCCCACCGTGCGCCCAGCTGTTCCGTACATCGCGCAATTCGCTGGCGAGCCTCTGCGCTTCGCGCGGAAGCATGTCCGCGAAGGGATACCCCACCGGATCCAACCGCTCGGTGATGACCCGGAGAAGTGACTGCAGGTCTTTGGGCGAGTAGGTCTTACCCAGGATGCGGTTGTGGCGGTCCTTCTCCTCGAGAAGGGTCACCCAAGTCTTCCCTTGAGGAACAATCGGGGTGAGGGCAGCGCTGACGAAAGGTCCGAGGCCATCTACGACGAGTTCAAGTGCCCGTGCGACGTACTCGCGGTTAGTCAGGTCCACGTTGACTGCTCCTCTGCATCACCCCGGCTGGGCAGAACGCTGCGCAAGACAACGCTCTCCCATACAACCAGAACCAGCGGATCGCGGCTCCCAGTCCTGTCGCCCCCGAACAGGGGCGCTAGGGATTCAAGAAGATTCATCAGGTGGCCTTCATCAGACGCTCTGGGCGGATGGACGGGTTCGAGCCGGAGTAGTGGCCGACCTCGATGCCGACTCCGAATCTTTCACCAACCATCGGCTGCTTGTCCCAGCAATTGTGTTGCTCGGCGCGTCTATAGGTCTGCGAGAAGTGAAGCTTTTCTGTGATCCGACTCAATGTCCCGGAGGGCGATACCGGTGTACTCGACCACTAGTTGGATGTCGTAATTCTCTCCAGTAAGAGCGAGACAGATGCTGGTGTTCTCATTGGCCCATGTCTCAAAGCGAGAATGATGGCCCACACTGATCGCCATACCCCATTCGGTCGGGTCATCTTCGTACAGGTCGTCGTTCCAATAGATGTTGGATTCTCCGGAGACGCCGTACTTGCTTGTGAGCGCTTCTTTGAGCGTTGAAAAGGCGGTGATATAGCTGTTCTTGTTCTGGTACTCCTGCGTGATGATGTATTTGGCTCGGACGAGTTGGTCCTCAATGAGGATGTAGAATACCTGCGCTTGCAGCCCGGCCAACACAGTGTTGAACCCCAGCGAGTCTTCGTCTTCATGATCCGGTTGCTGCACCTCAGAAGCCTTGATCTCCGACATGGTGGCGCCCCACGGCACTTTCCTGAAGCCGAGGGCAAGTTGAGCTGGGTTGCCAGCCATGGGCGAAGGCTCTGTGGCCCAAGTCCCGTCATCGTTCAGGACGACCATCGCACCACCTTCAGTTGTCGCGCGCATCGAACCCCCATTGAAATCCTTGACTGAACCACTCGAGTGAGTGCCTCGTACAAGTCAACAGGATCGGGCCACGCGGGGGCGGAGTTCGGCTACCCCCAATTCGCGCGACTCTTGGAGAGGCGATCAATGCCAAGAGATCTCGAACAGTGTCGGCCACGGCTGCGGTGATCAAGTCACCTCTTACGTCCCAGTAGGGGAGCGCGTTGATGGGCCGGTAGTCATAGGGCCGCTTCTGGGCGTCGGTCATGGTCGGATCAACGTCTTCGGCACAGAATCAATGCGGACAACGGGGGTGGATTCGCGGGTCGTCAGCCACACGCCGGGCACGTTCAAGTTGATCAGCAACACCATGGATTGCCCGATGTGGCATCGGACAACCTCGAACAGATCGATGTCGTCGCCGTCCTGGCGCAGGCGAAGGGGTGCGTGAACCCCGGGACTGGTCACGCGCCGAAGCAGTCGTCGGTCGAGGTCGAGCCAGTAGCGAGTGGCGGATGCCGTCGTTACGACGTAACAGCCGGTTGCGTCATCCGTCAAAGTATCCACGCTGTGCTCCTTCCGGGCCCGACTAGCCCATTTCGCCGATCACTCCGCGGGTGCGGGTGCGATGCTCTGGATCGTGGTGGACAGCTGCCAGTAGTTCTCGACGAAGGCCGACTCGTCATCCTCGGGATTCATCAACCAGTAGCCCCGTGCGCCGACCCCGCAGCGCACGATCTCACGGAGCGGCCGCGTCCGATCGTTCACGGTTCGACTGGCACCTTCGCCGGGGATTCGGGTGACCGTCATCGCGTCCAGATCGAATCGATACGTGGAACTCAGCGTCGTCACAATCCAGCGGCCGCCCTCGGCACCGGTCAGCTCCTCCGTCCGTTCGCTGGCCATCACTCGGGGCGATCTGCCGGCTGAGCGGGCACAGGTTCAATGCGCACGACGGTGCTGGAACGTTGCCAGTAGTACTCAACGGTCTCAATGTCGGGGCCTTCGGGGTTTAGGAGCCAGTAGCCGAGCTTTCCAACCCTGCACTCCACGATCTCCCTCAGCGGGCGAGTGGGCCCATTATCCGTGGGGGCGGACGAGGGATCGGGAAACCGAAACCTGTCGATGGTCATGGCGTCCAGGTCGATCCGATAGGTCGAGTCCTCAGTCGTGATGAGCCAACATCCGCCTTCGATACCCCACAGGAAATCCGGTCCACTCGCCCCGCAGTCGCCTGCAGCGCCTTCAGCCATGTCAACCATGCCGCACCCCGTTTCTCTCGGACCGGGTGTCCACTTGTCGGACCTCTCGGGCCTGCTGAAGTTCAACGCTACGAAAGTTGCCGGTTTCAATCAGCCGACTCAGCGACAAACCCGGCCAGCCCCGTGGTGAAAGGTAGGACACACGGGAGTCTTCAGCGGCTTCAGCAATAGGCTGCGAGGCAAATAGCTACGTGGAGGTGGACCATGGCCGGAGCAGAGCGTCCCGGGGAACCGGACACCTCGGGGGTTTCCGAGCCCGGTGTGTGGCGGCTCAGGCGTGCCATGGCGGCGAGCCCGGATGTGGTTTCGCCGCAGCTCGCGCGCAGCCTGCAGGCGACAGAGAACATGTGGCGCAGTATCGCCGCAGAGTTTGGGTTGCTGACCAGCGGGCAAGTCGCCGAACTCCTGGGTGCCAGGCCGTCAAACCGGAAGCTGGCGGCGCGGCGGCGCGCTGCGCATCAGATCGCCGGTGTCGTCCGGCGGAATGCTGTCCTGTATCCGGGTTACCAATTCGATCGGGCCCGCGGAACGATCATCCCGGTTATGGCGCGGCTCATCGAACTGGCGGCGGCAAATAACTGGTCCGAGGCGGATTTGTTGCTTTGGCTGTGCTCTCCGACGACGGCATTTGACGCGGAGGACCGTCCCGTCGATCATCTCGAGCAACCGGATGCAGTGTTGCGTGCGGCCAAGAATCAGTTCGAGGCCCGGTGGTGACGGTGTTGAGGCTGCCCGTGCAATCCACGGGCTTTCGGCGACCCCATACAAGAAGTCGCTCCTGAGAATCTTCAGGAGCGACTTCTTGGATTCGGCTATGTCGTAGGCGCAGCACCATCCTCAGGGGTGCACCGGGTTGCCCGCTGACGGTCTCCGCGACGCGCGTTCGTGGTTGTTTCTACCGCCACTGTGTTCGAGGCCTGATCCTGGACTTCAACGCGTAGGTACGCGGCGATTGAGCGCAGGTTGTAGTTGGTGAGCAGGATCGTCACGAAAACCTGGGCGGCAGCGAACCCGCGCACGCTTCGGCGGGAGGCGTCGTCCAAACTCTCAAGAACGGGGCTATTGACACCGGCGTTCAGGCTTTCAGCGGAGTTCCGTGGTGGAGTATGAAATTCCTGCCACTCCGGGCTGCCGTAAGTGAAGGCCTGACGCTCGCGCAGACCGTCCTGTTTGCCGAAGGTCACAGAATGCTGGATGCAGATTTTGTCGGGATATTCCGGGAGGTCGTTCTCGGCGACGCGAGGACTGGCCGAGCTGACGTCGCTCGCGGGCCTTTCGCGTAGGCGGCAGGTGACGGTCGGGTTGGCCCCGACGGCGGGGCACATCATGCGGACCCGGCCTTGGTCATCGGGCTTGCCCTTGGGACGAAGCTCGAAGTGAACGCGTGCCTGAATGCGACCTCTATATGTTTCTGCGTCGATGGTGCCGTTGACGTGATCCCTGGACGCGTTTTGGAGTGTCGTGGGCATGCTGGCGCAGTAGGCCTTGCCTTCGATAAAGGTTGATCCGAAATGGCCGCCTTGCACTCCGAGTCGCTCGATGCGGTAATCGGTCGACGGTGTGAACCCGAGGTTGAACGTGGGCTCATGGAGACGCTCGACGCGGGAGCTGGCGAAGTAGGCCTTGTCGGCATCCGTGATGCCGAGTGCGAGGCCGGTGCTGAGTGCCGAACGCATCAGCGAAACGGCTTCTTCGGTCACCCCGATGTTGGGCATGCTCAGGGTTGCACTGATCGCCAGCTTGGGGAATCGGGATTCCCCGGGGTGTTCCGAGTCGACGCGCACGGCGATATTGGCCATCCAGCCCCAGGTGAAGTCGCTCCTGCCGACACCCTTCCCGTGCACATGCCAGCCGGCGAATGCGTCAACAGGTCCAGAATCCAGGGACAGAGGGCTGGTGCCGATTTCGTCTGCAACATTCTTCGCCAAGTTGTTTTTGGAGAAGCCGCGGGTGGTCGGCGACCCGATGAACGTCTGGTCGACGGCGAGTTCGATGCGATGGGTGGCCTGGCGGAGGCGCCGCGGCTGCTGCATAAATGTCATGTGCAGGAACCCCTTCGTGAATTCGCCCAGACGGGTCTTCATCTTCTTTTCGAGGTCAGAGTCGTGCGCGTCTAGGACGGCCTGGATCTCCGTGTACGTGTTTGCCGTTTTCCTCTCCTGAGGAAAGGGATCCATGAGTGGGAGCATGCGGTGGAAGGCACGGTGAGTGACGTCGAACCAGCGCTTGGCCTCGCGAGTTTCGCCTGCGAAACCAGGTGCCACATCGGAGAGGTGCAGAAGCGTGCGGGATTCCTGAGTCAGTCGGTTCTGTAGGACCACCGCGAGGGAGCTGATCTGGAGCGGACCGTGCTCGCTGGCGAGCAGAAGAAGCCCAACCAGGGTGGCGTGGTCAGAGATGAGGGGGAGTCGTGCGCTGGCACCGGTGACGTGAGCGTCCTCGCTTCGCCACGCATCCAGCTTGTCAAGGATGCCTGACTGGAGAACCCGGGAGTGGGCCAGAGCGACCTGCTGCGAAGTGAAGACATGGTCTGTGCGACCACCGGAGTGGACTTCGGATGCGCTCATGCCGCCGAAATCGGTGGTGTCCGGTGTGGTGGAGTCAGTAGTCATGGTTGCCCGCAGCTTGGGGAGGCTGTTGGTGTCGGAGTTGAGGTTGTCGATGAATCGGTTGTTTGTCATAAGACATATGTGTGCGGCGGATTTCGGGCACTGAGCAGAATTCGGCCATATTCGTCACCTTCCAACCCCTTGCCTGAAGGTAATGCCTGATCAATTGCATAAAAAGAATTTCAAAAGAATTTCTGAGATTCTCAGATCTGTCGATATTGGAACGCCTCGCACCACAACCGTAGGAAGAATTCGCGGATCAATCCGCCGATTCATGGACGAAGTCCCGTGAGTCCGCGAGCGATCGCGCATCTTCAGGCTGCCCCGCGCATGACTTCGTCGAGGCCGCCACCCCGGTGGCCACGACGGGCTACCGATGAACGGCACGAATCCCCAGGAGAACCTGTACGCCAAAGCCGAGGCGCTCTGGCTGAAAGATCCAGATCCGGACCCACGCTCGGTCCGCTACGCGGAAGCCGACAGGAACAGTGCACACCGCGGCGCTTCCCGACCGACCGCAGCCAAACGCCCAGCCAACTGGGTCTCTGCCCTCTATAGCTACGAAGACTACTGGCGTGAAAACGGGAGAACCCCGCGCGAGCGCACCCGAAACCTTGCCACCCTCCCCGCGGAAGAACGGCGCCGGGGCGAGTGGGCCCGGTACCAGCGCCGCTTCGAAGACAAACTCTGCCGATACCAGCTCCTTCGGCTCGACGTCTCACCGGCATTCGAGTTGGATCCCCACGACCAGGCATGGCAGGAAAACTTCGACGCCTGTGTCCAACACGTTGACCTGACCGGGAAACTGCCGTCCCACAACGGTGCAGACACGGTGGAGTTCTCGCTGGCCAGATGGTTGGGCCGCCAGCTCCGACAGTTGCAGATGGGGACACAGTCCGCGGGCCGGGCCGCGCAGCTCGCTGTGCTCATGGCCCTGCAGAACACTGGATCTGGACTCCGCCACTCCCGCTGAGTACGGGATACCCGAAAGACCGACTCGTCGACAACGGATGCCCAGCGTGCACCCCAAGAGGAACACCTCACCGTAATTTGGTGACATGGCTATTCACGAACCGGAGTCCCGATGCGGGTGTCTCGCGCTCGGTGATTGCCGAGCGTGGGACAAGTCAGCGAGGGCGCTGTGATCACTGCGACCGGGCGCGGCACGCTGTCCGCCGCCAATCGCATCGGATTCCTCGGCGACACCCACGGCGACATGCAACACGTGTTGACCGTGGCACGAACGATGTCAGCCCGAGGGATCGAACATCTGGTGGTCCTGGGCGATTTCGGGTTTCTGTGGCCGGGGCACAACTGGGGCATCGATATTGACAAGTTGAGCCGACGACTCAAGATGACGGCCCAGACCCTCGCGTTCGTTGACGGCAATCACGAGGACTTCGACCTCCTCTACAAGTTCCCGGTCGCCGATGACGGGCTGCGCTGGATCCGACCGAACATCGTCCACATCCCGCGTGGTTACAGGACCGTACTTGCAAGCGGCGCCACCCTTGCTGCCCTCGGCGGCGCCAACTCGGTCGATATCGGCCATCGTGTTTTGGGGCGTTCCGTCTGGGCGGAAGAGTCAATCACCGAGGCAGACCTCACCACGCTCGGGCACGAAGTTGCCGACGTGCTCATCGGACACGATGCACCTCTGGACCTACCGTCCCTAGATGCGTGGCTGGCGGCAACAGACCACGGGTGGCCGCCAGCCGGCCTCAAGTACTCCGCTGAAGGACGTGCCATGTTCCATCGCGGGTTCCAGCAAGTACGTCCCCGGCTCTACCTCGGCGGCCACTACCACCTGCACGTCGACGAACTGGTCACCCACGCCTCCGGCGACGCGGAATTCCAGACACGCGTTGTGATCTTGGATCAGGGTGGCTCAGCATCCGCGAGCAGCCAGGCCATCCTCGACGTGCAAACCCTTGGCCTGGAATTCATCACCCGGGATGGTGGCAGAGAAGGGCCGACGAAATAAAAACCGATGCGCTCGATGACCGCGAAGGCACCCCCGCCGTTTACTGGCGATCAAGGCAACCCTCCTCATCTTCTCCTCGATCTTGGTGCCAGCGGTGTCTGTCGCGGTGAGTTTTGCAGCCAAGGTCTTCGCTCTCCGCGCACACTCGCAATGACCTCATCCGAGCAGCTGTGCAGGGCGGTCGCCGCTGTCCATGCCCGGGAACAGCGAGAACCCCGCGCTTGGGCGGGGTTCTCGCTGTGGCGACTGGTCAGTCGTTCAGATGCAGGATGGCGAAGTCCGCCTCCTCTACGGTGAACTGCTCCCCATATTCGCTGGTGAGCTGCTCACGAATCGACTCCGGCGACATGGCCATAGTCTCCTGGTAGGACTTCGCCTTGGCGAGAGCATTGGCGTTCCAATCAGCCTGCACATTGTCCACCCCGAACTGAGCGGCCTCCGGCGAGAATTGTTCGCCGTACTCCGAGGTGAGTTGACCGTAGAGTCCCGCTTTGCTCATGTGCATAGTCTTCGAGTAGCTCGCGGCCTTGACTAGCGCGGAAGCGAAGTCAGCAGGAACGGCTGGGGCCGGAGGCTCGGGAGCCTGCGTTTCCTCAACCGGAACCGCCTCTTCAACTGGTGCCGTAGTCTCGACCGGCTTTGGTTCCGTCGTCGCAGCCGAATCCTCCGCGGCGATCGGCGCCACGGCGGCGGGCGTTGCATCGGTGGCCGTGGCTGCGTTCGCACCCGAGATGAGCATGGAGAGGGCGATCAGGGCGGCGGAGACGATCCAGGCGATCTTCTTGTTCTGGTCGTAACCGGCCAGCATCCGTCCCTGCTTGTCGCGCTGAGCTCCGGTGAGAACCAGGATCAGGTCGACCAGAACCCACACGCCCAGACCGCCGAAGGTGAACAGCTTGAGCAGGCCGGTGCCGACCTTGCCCAGGTAGAAGCGGTCGGCGGCAAACATGCCGAGCAGCAAGGAGAGCAGCCACGTCACCACGAACGACTTGTCCGAGACGAGCACCGGTCCGGATGGCCCGGCCGAACCGGCAGGGAAGCCCGGCCGCGGTGCCGGAGGAGCGAGAGGGATGGGCTGTTCCTGCTGCGCGGCGGGAACGCCGGCTGCACCTGAAGTGGTGGGTTTGATCTCGGACATGCTGTGGCTCCTGTTCGATTGATGCTGTGAGAGTGGAAGTGGGGTGGCCGGTTAGTAGGCCGGCATCTCGATCACGATGTCGAGGCCGTTGTCGGGGTGGTAGCCCCACGAGGCGGAATAGTCCTCCCAGGTACCGGTCTGGCGCCCGTCGAGGGCCCGGGTGCTGTCGATCCGGTTGATGACGCTGTCCGGGGTGTCGAGCTCGAGGAGCACGCAGGCCAGGTCGTCGAAATTCGCACCGGCCGCTTCCTCACCCTCGCTCTGCATCGAGATGCTGCGACCCTCATCGCCCACGGTGATCCAAGGGTTCGTCTCGACCTCACAGGTGGCGGCGGCATCCGCCATCGGGTTGCCCAGCGCGATCGAGCCGAGACCGCCGGCAACGGATGCCATGAGCAGCGACCCGACAACGCCGACGACCAGGCCGATGGCCAGGCCGACTGCGCCGACCCTGACCTCGCGGGGGCTGAACGCCGGCGGCGAGGTGGGAAGTGGCGCCGGGGTCGAGGGTGCTGCTGCAACCGTGGGTGCTACAGCATCCGTCGTCGAACCGGCCAGCGCCTCAGTGCTCGCGGTGCTGTTCTCCTGTGGTGTCATGACCGTGATCTCCTATGAATGGTCTGGCTAAGCGCTGAGCGCCGAGCGCGGCGATCCCGGCGAACCGCGCCGAGTGTTGAAGTGGTGGGAGCAGGCGGCTCACGGGCGTTTCCCCCGTGACCGTGCGCCGCCTGCCTATGCCTGAAACTTCGGGTGGATCAGGCACAACGTCACGCTAGGGGCGACCGCAACCAGTGCGCCCGCAAGTGACTGATAACAGGGGTTATCAGCAAACTGCATGGGTTCTCACTCCGCTGCCCTAACCTGAAGTCACACGAGCACACACAACAGGCAGAGGGGGGAGCACGAATGAGCACGTCTGAGCCGGCGCTCCTGATGACGATGTCCGACATCGCAGCCCTCGCCCGGGTGCAGCGCCCGGTCGTCTCGGTCTGGCGCACCCGCTCCGCTCAGACCGATACCCCGTTCCCTGCCCCGGTGAGCCGCCGGCGCGGCCAGGAACTCTTCGACGCCCACCAAGTGGGCCAGTGGCTCACCGACACGCGCCGCGGCAACAACCCCGACGCGTCAACGGATGCCGCAGCCCACGCCGCCCCCGCCGAATCGGCCGGCAGCGCGCAGTCCTCCCTCAGCGCGGTGACCGCTCTCCTCGCCCTGCGCAGCCAGCTCGGCACCCCGCTCAGCACACTCAGCGACGCCGACCTGCTCGACGCCGCCGACGAGCATGACCCCGACGACACCCTGTTCTACCGCGAAATCGACGCACTCGGCCCGGCCCGTGCCGCGCTCATCGGATACGTGGATGCGCTGGTGGAGGCTGCGTACGGCGAGGGCCCGGCCTTCGAGGGGCTGCTGGCCGACCGGTTCCGGCTCGACCTGCGCGACCACAGCGAGACCGCACTGAGCAGCCCGGCACTCGAGGTTCTGGCGCTCTCCGCGTCAGCGCTCGCCGCTACCCAGCACGGCGACGCACTATTCGTCGACGCAGCCGGGAGCGCGGGCGACATCCTCCTCGCCCTGGCACAAGCCGACGCCGACCACAGCGACCTCACCGTGCTCACGCCGAACGACGACGGCGAGGCCGGGCGTCTCCTGCGCCGGCGCCTGCTCGTGCACGGCATCACCCGCGTGGGCCTCGAGGTGGCGGAGTCCGGGGCGTTCGCGGTCACCGGTTCCGCCGTGCACATCGCCCAGTTGCCTCCCGCCGGCCGAGCCGCGATGGCACCCGCCGAAATGCTCTCGGCGATCGACCAGATCGTGCTGCAGATGACCAACGACCAGCTCGGCGTGGTCATTGCCCCCTCGGCGGTACTCAACGATGCCGGCCTCTCCCGGGAGAGCGAGGAGCTGCGCTCCGCCCTGCTGCGCTCGGGCCGCGTGCGCGCGGTCGTGCGCCTCCCGGTCGGACTCCTCACCCACAAGCCGCAGCAGGCCCAGGCGCTCTGGTTGCTCGGTGCTGCGCACGTGCAGGTGCCCCTCGCCGACCGGTGGACCATGGTCGCCGACCTCACCGCAACGCCACTGACCGCCGCCGTGATCGATGACCTGGTCAGCGACCTCGTTGCCTCCCTCGGTGACCGAGGCACCGTGCGCGCCCACGCGTTCCGGTTTGCGCGCTTCGTGCTCACGCGCATCCTGCTCGCCCGCCGGGACTGGCTGGTGGCCGGTGCGCGCCCCGTCGCATCCGCACCCGCAACGCAGGGCGCCGCGCTCGCCGTGCGGGTCGACGAACTGCTCGCGCTGCTGGCACCCGCGCCACGCCCAAACCCCGAAACGGATGCCGCACCCGGCCTCAGCCACCTTGCCCACTTCTCCGCGCACGCACCTGACCCCGCCGACCATTCCGCGGGCGGGCACATGCCCGGTACCCCGGCGGTACAGACGGTGGAGCAACTCCTGGCCGCCCGGCACCTGCGCTACATTCCGGGCAACCGCCTCGCCGCCAGCGACGTGACCGAAGGCCTAGCCGAGGGCGCCGGCGGGAGTCGGCGGCGTGGTGAGGGCATCCGTCTGATCGGGCCGGCCGAGGTGCTCGGCGTGATCTCGCTCGGCCAGCGCCGCATCGACCGGCTGCGTTTCGCCGCCGACTATCCCTCCGGCCGGGTGACGGAGCCGGGCGATGTCGTGTTCACCACAGTGCCGCACCCCGCCGCGATCGTCGACCGGGAGGGCACCTCGGTGGTGCTCTTCCCCGCGCGCATCCTGCGGATCAGCGCCGACGACCCGAACGGGCTGCTCAGCGAGGTGCTCGCCGCGGACATCACGGCGCTTCCGCCCGGGCAGCGGCGGTGGCAGCGCTGGCCGCTGCGCCAGGTGCACCACACGCAGAGCCGTGCGCTCACCGACGTCCTCGCCTCGCTACGGTTGGAACAGGGACGCGCTCACGAGCGCCTCGCCCACCTCGACGAGCTCGCCGCCCTGCTCATAACCGGCGTCACCGCCGGCAGCGTCACGGTCTCCCTGACTGCGGGCCCACAAATTTCACACGCATTCGCTCCATCGGAAGGAACCAACTAGTGGCACCCAAGATCAAAGTCGCGGCCTTGCCGTCGACCATGAAAGAGCTGAAGGACACCCTGTGGAAGGCCGCCGACAAGCTGCGCGGCTCAATGGATGCCTCGCAGTACAAAGACGTCATCCTCGGCCTGGTCTTCCTCAAGTACGTGTCCGACGCCTTCGATGAGCTCCGTGAGCAGATCCGCACCGAGCTCGAAGCCGACGGCCTCAACGAGGACCAGATCGGCCAGCTCATCGACGACGTCGACGAGTACACCGGCCGCGGCGTCTTCTGGGTGGGTGCCCGCGCCCGCTGGACCTACCTCGCCGAGAACGCGAAGGGTCTACCCGCAATCGCGGGGGAGGCGCCGAAGTCGATCGGCCTGCTCATCGACGAGGCGATGGACCTGCTCTCCGCCGACAATGCCGCTCTCGCCGGTTCGCTGCCGCGCATCTACAACCGCGACGGGGTCGACCAGCGGCGCCTCGGCGAGCTGCTCGACCTGCTCAACTCGGCTCGCTTCACCGGTCACGGCGCCACGAAGGCCCGCGACATCTTGGGCGAGGTCTACGAGTACTTCCTCGAAAAGTTCGCGGCCGCCGAGGGCAAGCGCGGCGGCGAGTTCTACACGCCCGCCGGAGTGGTGCGCGTGCTTGTCGAGGTGCTCGAACCCACCCACGGCCGCGTCTACGACCCGTGCTGCGGTTCGGGCGGTATGTTCGTGCAGACCGAGAAGTTCCTCGAATCCCACCACAAAGAGGGCTCGAACATCTCCGTATACGGCCAGGAGATGAACGAGCGCACCTGGCGCATGGCCAAGATGAACCTCGCCATCCACGGGCTGAACGGCAACCTCGCCAGCCGCTGGGGCGACACCTTCGCCCGCGACCAGCACCCCGAGTTGCAGGCCGACTACGTGCTCGCCAACCCACCCTTCAACATCAAGGACTGGGCGCGCAGCGAGAGCGACCCCCGCTGGAAGTACGGTGTGCCCCCGGCCGGTAACGCCAACTACGCCTGGATCCAGCACATCATCTCCAAGCTCGCTCCCGGCGGCAGCGCAGGCGTGGTCATGGCCAATGGTTCGATGACGTCGAACTCCGGCGGTGAGGGCGAGATCCGCGCCCAGCTCGTCGAGGCGGACCTAGTTTCCTGCATGATCGCGCTGCCAACGCAGCTGTTCCGCAGCACCGGCATCCCGGTCTGTACGTGGTTCTTCGCCAAGGACAAGACCGCGGGAGAGAACGGCAGCATCGACCGCACCGGCCAGGTTCTCTTCATCGACGCCCGCAACCTCGGCTATATGGTCGACCGCGCCGAGCGCGCTCTCTCCGATGAGGACATCGCGAAGATCGCCGGCACCTACCACGCCTGGCGCGGCACGAAGTCAGCGACGGACGCCGCACTCATCTACGAAGACGAGCCTGGCTTTTCATACTCCGCATCATTGACTGAGGTCAAGACCGGTGATTACGCTCTCACGCCTGGCCGTTACGTTGGCGCCGCCAAGATAGAGGACGATGGGGAGCCAATCGAACAGAAAATCGTTCGGCTTGGCGAGGAACTGTTCACCCAGTTTGACGAGTCGGAACGGCTCGCGGCGGTTGTGCGTGCGCAGCTGGGGAGAGTCTGATGCTCAGTTCTGCGAGCAAGACAGGCGGACGCGACGCTACGGGAGCAGTGGTGCCTGGTCGCTTCGCTCTGAGCATTGGACGCACTGCGCTGCCTGAACCTTCAGGGTTTATCTGGCGCGCTTTGAGCGACCTCGCGCGTCTGGAGAGCGGTCACACTCCGAGTCGAAGTCGCTCGGACTATTGGGAAGGCGGAATCCCATGGATAGGTATTCGCGATGCGACGGCACATCACGGTGAGATCATCAGCGATACAAACCAACACGTTTCTGAGTTGGGCCTATTGAATTCTTCAGCGAGGTTACTTCCCGCTGGGACAGTCTGTCTCTCGAGGACTGCCTCCGTCGGCTACGTCGTCATAATGGGCGTTCCAATGGCGACTAGTCAAGACTTCGTCAACTGGGTGTGCGGCCCGGGACTCTCACCGAGCTACCTCAGGTATCTCCTGATGGCTGAGCAAGAGAGTGTGCGGCGATTCTCCTATGGAACAACGCACCAGACGATGTATTACCCAGATGCAAAAGCCCTGCAGGTGCTTGTGCCCACGCGCAGCGTCCAGGATGCAACTGCAGAGGTCCTCGGGGCACTCGACGACAAGATCGCGGCTAACACCAAGCTGGTCGCCTTGTTAGGCGAGACCCTCGCGGCTTCGTTCACTGCAATTGTGAGGGAGTCCGAGGGCTTCATTCCATTCAGCGAGCTTGCCACTGTGACCAAAGGGGTGTCCTATCGGAGCGTTGACCTTGTGGAATCACGGACGGCGTTAGTCACTCTCAAGTCATTTGACCGAAACGGTGGTTATTCCGCCCGCGGTCTCAAAGACTATGCAGGCCCTTACAAGCCAGAACAGCGGATCTACCCTGGGGAAATTGTCGTGGCCCAGACCGATCTCACTCAGGCCGCCGAAGTGGTGGGTCGGGCTATTCGTGTACCTGGAAGCGGGAACCATGAGACTCTCGTGGCCAGCTTGGATCTTGCCATCGTTCGTCCGGTTTCAGGCGTTCCCGTCGAATTCATGCTCGGTCTGATGCTCCAGGGCGGCTTCCGCGCACATTGCAAGAGCAGGACGAGCGGCACGACCGTGCTGCACCTTGCCTCGGATGCGATACCCACTTTCCGGGCTCCGCGAGTGTCTGTGGACGTCCAGCAGCGATATGCGGCCGTGGCTCTGCCAATGCTAGAGATGCGTGATTCCCTGAGGAGCGAGAGTGAATCCTTGGCCGCCACCCGCAACGCACTCCTCCCTGCGCTCATGTCTGGCAAGCTTCGGGTGAGGGATGCAGAGAAAGTACTTGAGGGGGTGCTCTGATGGCGGGATTTTCGGAAGCGGAGTGGGAGCAGGTGGCGCTCGAGCTGCTCAGTGAGCCGCTCGGCTGGCAGCCGACAGCAGGCGAGCAGATCGCGCCGGGCAGCGGGCATCGGGACAGCTGGGATGACCTGCTCATCCGGCCGCGACTGCTCGATGCTCTGCGCCGTCTGAACCCGACGGTGCCGGGGGAGTACCTGGTACAGGCGCTCGCCGAGATCGCCTCGCCCAAGTCGCAGGACGCGATCACCGAGAACCAGCGCATCCACGACTACCTGATCGACGGGTTCCGCCTGAGCTACATCGGCGACGACGGCACCGAGGTGAATCCGAGCATCCGTCTGGTCAGTGCCGAACCGTCGGAGAATGACTGGCTCGCGGTGAACCAGGTCACGCTCGTCCGCGGCGACTACAAGCGGCGCTTCGACGTCGTGCTGTATTGCAACGGCATGCCTGTGAGCGTCATCGAGCTGAAGAAGGCCGGCAGTGAGTCGGCGGATGTCGCCGCGGCGCACGCCCAGCTGCAGACGTATCTGCGGGAGTTCCCGATGGCGTTCCGGTTCTGTGTGTTCACGCTGGCCAGCGACGGGATCCTCGCCAAGTACGGCACCCCGTTCACGCCGCTTAACCACTTCTCGCCGTGGAACGTCGACGACGACGGCACCCCGGTGAAGCCCGGCGACACGAACGACTGGAACGCGACCACCGGGATGGAGATCGCGCTGCTCGGCCTGTACAACCAGGAGCGGTTCCTGCAGCTGATGCGCTCCTTCACCGCGTTCGATGAGGGCGCCGACGGCCTTGCCAAGCGCATCGCCAAACCGCACCAGTACTTCGCCGTCACCAAGGCCGTGGGTAACACGGTGCAGGCGGTGGAGAGCAACGGCAAGGCCGGCGTGGTCTGGCACACGCAGGGCTCGGGCAAGTCGATGGAGATGGAGCTCTACGCCAACCTGGTGTCGCGGCATCCGAAGCTGAAGAACCCCACGGTCGTGGTGATCACCGACCGCAACGAGCTCGACGGGCAGCTTTACGAGACCTTCGCGGCGAGCCTGCTGCTGCCGGAGAAGCCGCGTCAGATCAAGCGCCGTAGCGAACTGCGCGATGAGCTCAGCAACCGCGCCACGGGCGGCATCTACTTCACCACACTGCAGAAGTTCGGGCGCAGCGAGGCCGAGAAGCAGGCCGGTGCGGAGCATCCGCTGCTCTCCGACCGGCGCAACATCATCGTGGTCGTCGACGAAGCGCACCGCAGCCACTACGACGACCTCGACGGCTACGCCCGTCACCTGCGCGACGCCCTGCCGCACGCCACCCTCATCGCGTTCACCGGCACACCGATCTCCTTCGACGACCGCAACACCCGTGACGTGTTCGGCGAGTACATCGACATCTACGATCTGTCCCGCGCCGTGGACGACGGTGCCACGGTGCCGGTCTACTTCGAGCCGCGTCTGATCAAGGTGAACCTGGCGACGGATGTTACGGAAGAGATCCTTGACGAGGCCGCGGACGAAGCCACCGTGGGGCTGGACGACACCGAGCGGGCGCGGATCGAGGCATCCGTCGCCGTGGTCAACGCCGTCTATGGCGCACCGGACCGCATCGCCGCGCTGGCCGAGGACATCGTGGCGCACTGGGAGAATCGGAGCGGCCAGATGACGAAGTTCATCGAGTCGCCCGGCAAGGCAATGATCGTGGGCGGAACGCGCGAGATCTGCGCGAACCTGTACTCGGCGATCGTGGCGCTGCGGCCGCAATGGCACTCGGAAGAGCTCGACAAGGGTGTCATCAAGGTCGTCTACTCGGGCACCGCGTCGGACAAGCCGCCGGTCATCGACCACGTGCGCCGCAGTTCGGCCAACGCCGTGGTCAAGGCCCGGCTCAAGGACGTCGACGACGAGCTGCAGCTGGTGATCGTGAAAGACATGATGCTCACCGGGTACGACTCGCCGCCGCTGCACACGCTCTACCTGGACCGGCCGCTGAAGGGCGCGCTGCTGATGCAGACGCTCGCGCGGGTGAACCGCACGTTCCGCGGCAAGGAGGACGGCCTGCTGGTGGCGTATGCGCCGCTCGCCGACAACCTGGCCAAGGCGCTCGGCGAATACACGAAGACCGACCAGGTTCTGAAGCCCATCGGGCGCGACGTCGACGACGCCATCGTGCTGACGCTGTCGCTGGTCGACACGTTGCGTGCGATGCTCGCCGGGTACGACTGGAAGGCGGAGCTCGCCAAGGGTGGCCCGAAGCGTTACCTGAACGCGGTGACTGGTGCGGTCAACTATCTCCGGGATGCGGCGACGCCGGGCAACCAAGTTACCGAGGGCGAAGAGACCCTGGCGGCCGCGTATCGCCGCTACTCGGGGCAGCTGTCCCGGGCGTGGGCGCTGTGCTCGGGTGCCGGGTCGCAGGAGTTGGAGGAGCGTCGGCCGGAGATCCAGCTGTATGAAGAGGCTCGGGTGTGGATGGCCAAGTTCGACGCCTCTGACCGTCAGGCGCGGGGCGAGCCGGTGCCGGAGGATGTGCAGCGCCTGCTCGGCGAGCTGATCGCATCCGCGACGAGCGCGGGCGGGGTGCTCGACATCTACGAGGCTGCCGGGATGCCGAAGCCGTCGCTTGACGATCTCAGCCCGGGGTTCATGGCCAAGACGCAGCATGCGCGTAACCCGCAGCTTGCGATCGAGGCGCTGCGCAAGCTGCTGACCGATGAGGCGGTGCGCACGACGCGCAACAACCTGGTGCGGCGGCGCGCGTTTTCGGACCGGATCTCTGAGTTGATGAACAAGTACACGAACCAACAACTCACCTCGGCCGAGGTGATCGCAGAGCTCGTTGCCCTGGCCCGCGAGGTCGCCGCGGAGGCGAACCGCGGCGCTGGTTTCGCGCCTCCACTTAACCACGACGAGCTCGCGTTCTACGACGCCGTGGCGCAGAACGAATCGGCTGTCGAGGTGCAGGGCGAGACCGTGCTGGCGGACATCGCGCGCGAACTGGTTGCCGTGATGCGCCGCGATGTGCGCACCGACTGGACCGTGCGTGATGACGTGCGCGCCAAACTGCGTTCCTCGATCAAGCGCCTGCTCGTCAAGCACGGCTATCCGCCGGACCGTCAACCCGTGGCCATCAAGCTCGTCATGGAGCAGATGGAGTCCATGGCGCCGCGGTACAGCGAAGAGCGGGCGGCGTAGGCGTAATGAAGCTACGGAGCAGCGCGCGGATCTTGAAAAAGAAGGCTCTCTTCTCAATGCGGATGAGCGTGTCGGCTTTCAATTCGATGAGCGAGGACGGGAGAGCAACCTCAGTCCTGTTGCACGTCCAGCACGCATTCGAAATGCTTCTCAAAGCGGCGCTGAATCAGGCACAGGTCAAGGTATTTGACCCGAAGACCGGTCGATCCCTTGGGTTCGAGGCAGTAGTGAGGCAAGCCCAGCAGGCTTCAAGTATCAAGCTCACGGACGAAGAGGCAGGCACCCTTCGAGCGATTGATGCGATGCGCGACGACGAACAGCACTGGTACAACGAAGTTGACGAAGGCATTCTGTTCCTCCATGTGCGAGCGGCGGTGACCCTATTCGATGACGTGATCCACCGCGTGTTTGCTGAGCGGCTTGCTGACCACCTTCCACGACGGGTCCTGCCGATCTCTGTCGAGCCCCCGCAGGACTTTCAGATTCTCGTCGATCGCGAGTATGCGAATATCGCCCAACTCCTGAAACCGGGGCGACGGGCCGGGGCGGAGGCAAGAGCGCGCATTCGAACTTTGCTGGCGATGGAGGCGCACAACGAGCCAGACACCAAGGTTTCAGATACCGACGTCATCCGGGTGGAGAAAGGTATTCGCGCAGGCAAGGAACGCGATCAAGTGTTTCCGCGTCTCAGCAACGTTGGGGCAACCATCTCCGGGGAAGGACCGGAAGTTCAGGTACGCATGGTGAAGAAGGGCGGCTTACCGGTGACATACGTCCCGGACGGAACTGGCGCCGATGTGGCTGCCATTCGCACTGTGGACCTTCAGAAGAAGTACCACCGCTCTGCCACGGACTTGGCCGCCGCCACGGGTCTCACTCTCCCGCGAGCCCGGGCACTGCGGGCACACCGCGGAATCGATGTCGACGCCAATGTGACACACACGTTCCACTTCGGCTCGCAGCGCCACATCGGCTTCTCGGATCATGCCCTGAGTTTGATGAGGGACGCCAGAGACACGCTCGACATGAACGCGATTTGGCTCTCACACAGGGCTGCGCCGGCTGGCACAACATTGGTGTCGTGCATGCAGGTGGGATGCGCTTCGACAGGAACGCTTTTGCCGTAGCTGCGGTCCGGAGGTCGGGCATTTCCTGAATTGAGTCGCCAAGCCGTCCGTGCCTGGCACGCGAGGAGTTCGTGGAGTCATTGACTCTGGGTCACGGACATCACGGAGACCCCACGAGAGAAGGAGTCAACCAAACCGGGGCAGTCCCAGTTCGCCCTCGCTTGTGGGCTGGGCGGCAGCTTCGTCAGCTGCAAACCGTTACTCAGCCTGCCTGCCACCCATCTAGCAACCTTCCTGGTACTCCAAAGAAGCGTGGCGGACACTAACTGACGCCGATCGGCAGGAAGCGCTGAACAAAGAAGGGCAAAAGACCGACTCGTCGACAAAGATGCATCCGGCTCAGCGATTCGTTGGCGTCGACCGTAATTTGTATGACATGTGGATCGGAAATGGAGACGCCGTTTGCGGCGAGCCCACGCACGCCAACCATCGGTCTGGTCCTGTGAGAAGGGGCCAAACACGCTCTTGCGCCCCTGAGGGTTGGCTAAACCGCGTCAGAGGTCGCAGTCAGTGGCAGTCGAGGCTGCGGCAGCCTTTGGCGTTCACAGGTCGACGGGTAGACCCTAAGAGGCATTCGCAGACTCCGGAGGTCCCTCCGCCGGAGGGAACTCCGAGACGGACCACAGGAGGTGATGTCGGTGGATTCCTGCGGACTTTCTCGACTTGCTCGGAACTCGCAGACGGCAGGCCTGACCGCTCAGCCGAACGTTGCCTCGGCAAACACTGACATTCCGGGGAGTGAGACGGAGTACGGCCCACCGAAGCCAATGATGGAGCTAGGGGACTTGACGTATTACTGCGCCGTCGGACGGTTCGAAGTGCGCGTCGCTCGTGATGGTGTCCATCGTGGCGCCGATGAAGGTGACGAGGCCGGGAATCACGTTTGCCCAGTACATGAGATCGGTCAGGGTAATCATGGTTTCACCC
Organism: Cryobacterium sp. TMT2-4; assembly: GCF_004402575.1. Lineage (NCBI taxonomy): Bacteria > Bacillati > Actinomycetota > Actinomycetes > Micrococcales > Microbacteriaceae > Cryobacterium > Cryobacterium sp. TMT2-4. The sequence continues at coordinate 76,556 of NZ_SOGE01000034.1, forward strand.
CGATTGATGCGCTGGAAGCGTTCGTAGTTCAAGCCCGTTGGAAGCGTGGCTCTCGCGCAATAGGACTTGAGATCTGCGTTCTGGTCCAGGAGGTACTCGCGAATCCGGTTTGCGATCGCGTGCTGAACTTCGGCCGCTGCCTGTTGCGGCGACTCGACATTTGTGGACGTCAGCCGGGAACTGGAGTTGCCGAACTTCTTGCGATTCGTGGCGAGGGAGCGTGGTTCGAACACGGCGCCCCCGGGTTTAGGAGGTCTGGGCATGACGCAATCATACGCATTATTCACCATTCCAACCGGATATATTCCCCGTGAATATGAATATAGAGAATGTCTGTCTGATTTACACCGTTTTTGAAAAATCGGTGTGCGGGGTAGCCGCACACGCACATAGGCATGACCCCCACACTCCTCACTTCCGTCCTGCCCACCCCCAAGACCGCCACGCGGAAAGCGCCCGCCGGCTCTGCTCGCTCAAAAGCCCACCTCGCCGGGATGAAGGCCCTTTCAGACGTTACGTACGACAGCGAAGCGCGGGTGCTTCGATTCGGGAGGACGTCCGATGACCCGAGTTTGGCGGCCGCCAGGATGACACTCCGAGGCGGAGTTTCCGACGACAAGGATCAGGCAGCGATGGCGGCGGCTCGAGCCGCGCTGAGCGCGCTGAGCGCGAAGAAGATGGCTGAGTATGTGCCGGACCTGCCTGCCGAGCAGCTCGAGTCCATTCGGCCCTTTGTCGAAGATGCTGTTGCGTTGGCACTGCCGCAGACGACCTACTCCGTCGAGACGCTCATGGGACCCTGCATCCATTTCGCGTATTGGGCCGTGTACGTGGTCGGCGCCGAATTAGATGCCACGATCATCTTCAACCGGGAGTTGATCGAGCACTATGTGCGCGACAATCTCCCCGATCTGACCCAAGGAACCCAGCGCAACTATCGCTCATGGCTCTTTCGAGTCGCGGAAGCCGTCAACCCCGAAGCCAACCCACGGAACCCGATGCCGCTCAACGAGCGAAGCCTCGACACCCCCTACGACGAGGCCGAGCGCGTCGCGCTCGACCGGTGGGCGGCAGGGCAGGGCACCGTGTACATGCGTCGTGGCGCTAGTACCCTGATCGCCCTTGGCGCTGGGGCTGGCCTTACGTCGGTAGAAATTGCGACGCTTCGACGCGACTCCGTGATGGTGAGCCCCGATCGAGTCGTCACCATCAACGTCACCAACGACGGTCGCGTCCGCACCGTCATCGTTCGTGCTCGCTACGAGAAGTCTCTGGCCAAGGCCATCCGTGATCTGCCGGGCGAGTCTTTCGTATTTCTGCCCAAGCGAACGAGCACGAAGAACAACGTCGTGAGCGCGTTCGTGGCCCGTGCCTCGAGCCCGACCGGCAGCCCCTCCGTTCGGGTTCGTCGACTTAGGAACACCTGGCTTGTGCAGCAGATGACCGACCGTGTTGATGTCTTCACGTTGATGGAGGCCGCCGGCCTCCAGTCCCTCGAATCGATCTCCAGGCTTGCTAGCTATGTTCCACGCCTGAGCAACGACGCACGCATCGCACAGTTGCGGGGTACGAAGTGACCCGCCCCACCAGTGCCAGCCAGCGTGAACAGGCCGAGGAATGGATGCTGACAACGTTCGGGCAACGCATGGGCGACTACCTCAGCGAACGGCGCACGGCACCACTCAGTGTGGCCGTGGTTGAGGTTGACCGAGTCCTGAAAAAGGCGCGCATCGGGCAACTGCTGGCGGGCTGGCGCTCAGAGGACGTTTTGTCGGCGGCCGGGAGGAAACCGATCATGGACGAGACTGCAGTGCTGAGCCTGATCTTGCTTCAGATCCGAATTAACCAGCCCACGTTGATCACCGAACTCTCCCACACGTTCCTCAAGCTCAGCCCGAGACAACGCGCCGTGCTCAGGCTCACCCATGACGGCCTGGACGAGCGTGTCTACGAACGGATCTGGGCCGCGCTGCAGCGCCTGATCGCGCTCGTCGACGAATTCCCCGGCCGACGCGACAAAGTCCTCACCGAAGCCGAGTACCGAAAAGTGAAAGCCAACCGCGATCCACAGCAATGTCGCATCCGTCGCATTCGAATGTGGACCTTGGCCAATGACCTGGTCCACGGGTCTTGGCTACTTCTTCCCGAGGAACTTCGCAACCGGCCCGATGGGAACCACGCCATCGACGGCACATTTGTTCCACTCCAAGGAAAGACCGGAAACCCGTCGTCCAGGAACCTCGAAGGCAACCGTCGCACCGCCAACCCTGACGGTGGCTTCTACAAACGCGAAGGCAGCCACGGAGCCGTCACCCATGCGGACGCTCGTGCGTTCAAGAAGTCAGATCCAGGCCAAAAACACAAGGGCCGATCCATTGAGAAACTCTCTTGGGGTGTGGAAATCGAAGTTGCTCGGCTGACTCCCAACACACCGGGTGAAGTGGATTCCTTCCCCTTGGTGACAACAGCTCTCGGATTCCACATACCAGGCGCCATCACCGGGGAAGGCTTGAATCTCCTGAACGCTCTGGCCCTACGGCAGCGCAAGATCAACTTCGTCATCATGGACCGCGCCTACTCAGGCGCCAAGTTTGACGAGTTTCAAGTGCCGGCGCGCCGTCTGGGGGCGAAATTGGTGTGCGACTACAAGGATGAGGATCTCGGCGTTAAGGCCTTTGACCCGCGCGGCTTCATCCAGGTCTCAGGAACCTGGTACTTGGACACGCTCCCGGGAGTCCTCTGCAACGCGGACAGGATCATCAACGCAGTTCGGAAGAAGCACGGTGAAGATGCGGGCAAGCTTGCCAAAGCTGAAGCGGCTCACGAGAAGAAGTCAGGACAGTTCAAAGGATCTCTCCGCAACCCGATTGAGAACGAGGAAGACCAAGAGGAACTCACGTTGACCATCGAGGCGGCTCGAAAGAAGTACGGCAGCAGTGCGCGCATCCTGTCCGGGGCGGAAACCCTGTACTCCCAGCAGGTGCAGCGTCGGGAACTGTTCCGGCTCAAGAGCAAGGGGCGCATGAGCGCGGATGGCACGCGCCGATACATGATTCCCACGGAGGCGCCGGGTTATGAGCTCTGGAAGGCGAAGCCGCTCGCCCACCAGGGTGACAGCGTGCTCATGAAGCTGCCGACCGGCAAAGACGCCGAGACTCCCAACGCCGGCGGTCTCAAACACGAGCAGTATTACCCCTACGGAGGCGAACAGTGGCGAACCACCCACGGAATGCGCAATGGGGTCGAATCGGTCAACCGGAACCTGAAACGAAGCCAGTATGAAGACATCGCCAACCCGGACAAACGTGCCGTGCGCGGCAACACGTTCACGTACATCGTCGTCGCGCTTGCCTCTGTCGTCGAGAACATGCGCCAGATGCTGAGCTTCTACAAACGCAAACTCGCGATCAAGCCAGTGACAGCGAAGAACCGAGAACTCCCCGCGACCTTCTGGCAAACCACCGGCCCTGCCCCCATCATCGACGAGGCGCAGCCACCGCCGGGCTAGAAACGGCACGCTTAACACACACCCCCGCTTACCGCGCAAGATCGATTCCATTTGGCGTACCTGAAATTCTCAGGTACGCCTTTTTTGCGATTAACCCGACGGCTATACAAGGAGCGAGGAGCCCTGGGCGCCCGATTTCGGGCAAAAAAATAGGCCGGACAACCGATATCGGTTGTCTCGACCTATTTCCCAAACGGAAGTCCGGAATACTCCGAACCTCTCTCTGTGCCCGAGGGGGGACTTGAACCCCCACGCCCATAAGGGCACTAGCACCTCAAGCTAGCGCGTCTGCCATTCCGCCACCCGGGCCGAGTGTTCCAGCGGCCGTTCCCGGCCGCCGAATATGTAATCTAGCACGGATTTCGAGGCCCTCCAGCCGCGCCCACCGTCGCCCGCCGGCGGCGAGGCCCGGTAGCGTGACACGCATGCTTTCCTTTGCTGACAACACGCCGGCCGACGCTGCACTGGACCTCACGGCCACGATCGCTCGCGACCTCATCCGTTTCGACACGACCAACTATGGCGAGGGCCGTTCGAACGGCGAAACGGATGCCGCCGAGTACGTCGAGGCGAACCTGCGGTCTCTCGGCCTCGCCCCGCAGCTGTTCGATTCAGAACCGGGCCGCACGAGTGTCGTCGTGCGCGTTCCGGGTCGTGACAGCAGCCGCGGGGCGCTGGTGGTCCACGGCCACCTCGACGTCGTTCCCGCTGACCCGGAGGCCTGGTCGGTGGACCCGTTCGCCGGCGTGATCAAGGACGGCCTCCTGTGGGGCCGCGGAGCCGTTGACATGAAGAACATGGACGCCATGATGCTCGCGTCGCTCCAAAACATCCTTGGCTCCGGCCAGGAACCGGCCCGTGAACTGATCGTGGCGTTCTTCGCCGACGAGGAGGCCGGGGGAGTGCTCGGCTCGCACTACCTCGTCGACACCCGTCCGGAGCTCTTCCACGGCGCCACCGAGGCCATCAGCGAGGTCGGGGGCTACTCGATCACGCTCGGCGGTCAGCGTGCCTACCTGCTCCAGACGGGCGAGAAGGCGCTGATCTGGATCAAGCTTGTGGCGCGGGGCGAGGCGGCCCACGGGTCCCGGCTGATCCGTAGGAACGCCGTGACCCGGCTCGCCGAGGCTGTCGCCAAGGTCGGCCGACGCGAGTGGCCGATCCGTCTGACCGAGACCACCACCCAGCTGTTGGCGGAGCTGGCACGGGTGCTCGACGTCGACCCCCAACGTGTTGGTCCCGACGAGCTGGCCCTCGCCACTGGCACGGCATCGGGCTTCATCCAAGCGAGCCTGCGTACCACGACCAATCCCACCGTTCTGCACGCCGGGTACAAGCACAACGTCATCCCGGACCGGGCCGAGGCGCTCATCGACATCCGCACCCTGCCCGGCGACGAGGATTCCGTACTCGCCGAAGTGGCCGCGCTGGTCGGCCCCGACATCGAGATCGTGATCATGCACCGCGACATCGGTCTCGAAACAGAATTCGGCGGGCCCCTCGTCGACGCGGTCGTCGAAACCCTTGGCCGACACGATCCGGGCGCTCCGGTGCTGCCCTACCTGCTCTCCGCCGGCACGGACAACAAGGCCCTCAGCACCCTCGGGATCAAGGGTTACGGTTTTGCCCCGCTCAAGCTCCCCGCCGACCTCGATTTCCCGGCGATGTTCCACGGGGTCGACGAACGGGTGCCTCTCGACGCGTTAGTGTTTGGCAGGCAGGTCCTGACCGACCTGCTCTCGAACTACTGAACAGCAAAAGGGCATTTCGTGAACTTCATCGACGCACTCATCCTGGGACTCGTGCAGGGACTTACCGAATTCCTCCCGGTCTCCTCCAGCGCCCACATCCGTATCGTCGGGGAATTCCTAGGAACCGGAGGTGACCCGGGAGCCCGCTTCACCGCGATCATCCAGATCGGTACCGAGGCTGCCGTGGTGATCTACTTCTGGCGCGATATCGTGCGCATCATCGGGCAGTGGTCCAAGTCTCTCGTCGGCAAGGTTCCGCGCGCCGACCCGGACGCGCGGATGGGCTGGCTGATCATCCTCGGATCGCTGCCCATCGTGGCGCTCGGCCTGCTCTTCCAGGACCAGATCGAGTCCTCGCTCCGCAACCTGTGGATTACCGCCAGCGTGCTGATCGGCTTCGGCCTCCTGCTCGGCATCGCCGACTACGTCGGGGCCAAGCGCCGCCGGCTGGGCGACCTCACCGTGCCCCATGGCATCGTCTATGGCTTCGCCCAAGCCCTCGCGTTGATCCCCGGCGTATCCCGCTCGGGAGGCACGATCACCGCCGGCCTGTTCATGGGGTACGAGCGCGCCGCCGCCGCCCGCTACGCTTTCCTGCTCGCCATCCCGGCCGTTCTCGGCAGCGGGCTGTTCCAGGTGTACAAATCGATCGTCAAGCCGTGCCTGGAGGGTGCGACAAACTGCACCCCGGAGATTTTCGGCCCGTGGGACACCCTGGCGGCCACGGTCATCGGCTTCGTCGTCGCCCTGTTCGTGATCAAGTTCTTCATGAGCTACATCTCCAGACGTAGCTTCCTGCCGTTCGTGATCTACCGCATCGTGCTCGGCCTCGTGCTGATCGGCCTGCTGGTGACGAACACCATCTCCGCCTAGTTAGGCTGAGAAGATGCGTGCCTGGCGACGACCCGAAATTCCGCAACTCCCCGGTCAGTCCGGCGCACCCTGGCTGCACGATACCGCCACCGCGGCCCTGATCGAGGCCAAACCCACTGACGTCGCCCGGCTGTACGTGTGTGGGATCACCCCCTACGACGCCACGCACCTCGGCCATGCGGCCACCTACCTGGCCTTCGACACTCTGCAGCGGGTCTGGCTGGACGGCGGCTATCGGGTGCACTACGCCCAGAACGTGACGGATGTCGACGACCCGCTCCTCGAGCGAGCGGCCGCCACCGGCGTCGACTGGGAGGTTCTCGCCGAGTCGCAGGTGAACCTCTTCCGCACCGACATGGAGGCACTGGGGATCATCCCGCCGAACGACTATGTCGCCGTCACCGAGGTCATCGACGAGATTGCGGATGCCGTGGCCCAGCTCTGGGATGCCGGCCTCGCGTACCCGGTCCCCGTGGACGCGGCCGCCGCAGGCGCGCCCGAGCCGACGGAGGCCGCCGGTTCCGACATCTACTTCGACATTGAGGCCGCGCAGCGCGCGACCTCGTGGACGCTCGGCGACGAGAGCAATCTCGACTCCGAGGCCATGCTCACCCTGTTCTCCGAACGCGGGGGAGACCCGGCCCGTCCCGGCAAGCGGGACGTCCTCGACCCGCTGCTCTGGCGCTCGGCCCGCCCCGGGGAACCGTCCTGGGCGTCGCGCGTCGGCGCCGGCCGTCCGGGCTGGCACATTGAGTGTTCGGTCATCGCACTGAAGGAACTCGGCGCGGACTTCACGGTGCAGGGCGGCGGCAGCGATCTGATCTTCCCGCACCACGACATGAGTGCGGGGCACGCGGCAGCCCTATCCGGGCATCCGCTGGCCGGCGTCTACAGCCACACCGGCATGGTGGCCTATCAGGGCGAGAAGATGAGCAAGTCGCTCGGAAATCTGGTGCTCGTGTCCAAACTGCGCACCGCGGGAACCGACCCGCGAGCAATCCGCCTGGCCCTGCTCGACCAGCACTACCGCGCCGATTGGGAGTGGACGAACGCGCACCTTCGGGCGGCGGTGGCCCGCCTCGCGACCTGGACCGCGGCCTTCGGGACAGCGGGCACGGCCGGAACCCTCGACACGCACGCGGTCATCGAACGGCTGCGGGCCGCCCTCGCCGCCGACCTCGACACCCCGAGCGCGCTGGCGGTCGTGGATGCCGCCGCAGCCGACTCCGACAGAGTCGACGATCCGGCACTGCTGGCCCGCGCGGTCGACGCGCTGCTCGGCGTGGCTCTTTAGGGCTGGCGGGGCGAGTCGGTCGGCGGGCGCCCCTCGCCGGGGCCGTCCCGGCCATCGCCGCGCTTGCGCAGGTATTTCTCGAATTCCTGGGCGATCGCTTCGCCGCTGGCCTCCGGGGAATCGACCGTGTCGCGAGCCTGTTCGAGCTGCCCGATATAGGCCGCCATCTCGTCGTCCTCGGCCGCCAGCGTGTCGATGCCGCTTTGCCATTCATCGGCCTCGCTCACCAGGTCGCCGCGCGGGATGACGACATCGATGATCTCCTCAAGCTTGTCGATCAGTGCCAGCATCGCCTTCGGCGACGGCGCATTGTGCACGTAGTGGGGGACGGACGCCCAGATCGACAGGGTCGGAATGCCGACCTCCTCCGCGGCGATCGCGAGCACGCTCAGGATGCCGACGGGGCCTTCGTAGGTGCTGCGCTCAACCTGAAGTTCGGCCCGTACCTGCGGGTTGTCGCTGGAGACGAAGATGGAGATAGGCCGGGTGTGAGGAACGTCGGCCAGCATCGCCCCGAGGAAGACGATGCCGCCGACATCCGCGGCGAGGGCGGCGTCGAGAATCTCTGCGGCGAATCCCTTCCAGCTGCGGGACGGTTCCGTTCCAAGAAGCAGATAGATGTTTCCGGCGTTCGTGCCGCTGACGCGCAGCTGGGCGTCGTCGGCCAGGGGAGCCCCGGCCTCGGCGGGGGTCGTCGGTCCGTAGAGCACCGCACCCGGCCACTCCAGTTTGCGCCGGCCGTCTTCGCCGCCGGCCGAAATGGTGGGCCGGTTGAACTGATAGTCGAAGTAGATCTCTGGGTCGATCTCCGCGAACGGGGAGACATCCAGCAGATCCTTCAGGGTGCCCACGGCGCCGGTCGCCGCCTCGCCGGCGTCGTTCCAACCCTCGAACGCCACCACCAGGAGGCGACCGTTGAGGAACCCATTAGCCTCTGTCACTGTCCGAAACCTCTTTCGACGGGGTGCCCCGCACGGCGCACCATCCATCAAGGATAGGCGGTGCCCCCTACACTTGAACTCCGTGAACGCGATCCGAATCAATTCCCCCCTGCCTGCGGCCGTGCTCTGGGACATGGACGGCACCATCGTGGACTCCGAGCCGTACTGGATGCGGGCCGAGACGGAACTGGTCGAGTCCTTCGGCGGCGTCTGGTCCCACAGCGACGCCATGCTGCTGGTCGGCTCCGGCCTCGAGGGTTCCGCGGTCATCCTGCAGGATCGGGGCGTCGATCTGGCCGGCGACGCCATCGTGCACCGGCTCACCAGCCGTGTCCAGGAACTCCTGAGAACCTGCGGTGCCCCGTGGCGGCCCGGCGCGCTCGAGCTGCTCGCCGAGCTCAAGACCGCCGGCGTCCCCATGGCGCTGGTCACCATGTCACAGCAGCGGATGGCACGACAGATCGCCGAACTTGTCGGATTCACCGCCTTCGACACCATTATCGCCGGCGATATGGTCACGAACAGCAAGCCGCATCCAGAGGCGTACCTGACGGCTGCCGGGCTGCTCGGCGTCGACCCCGAGCACTGCATCGCGGTCGAGGACTCCATTCCGGGCATCGCGGCCGCCGTGGCATCCGGGGCCGTCGTCGTCGGCGTCCCGCACATGGTCTCCCTGCCCGAGAGTGCGCACTACGAGCTCTGGCCGACCCTCGCCGGTCGCACTCTGCACGGTTTCACCTCGCTGTACACCGCCCGTCGCGGATCCCTCGGCCGCAAGCCGGCCCCGACCGACCCACACTGACCCGAGAGCAAGGACGTAACGCACGCATGAGCGACAATCAGGTCATCCAAAACAGTGGACCCTTCCGGATCGGCGACCGGGTACAGCTGACCGGACCCAAGAACAAACTGAACACGATCACCCTGGAACCAGGCAAGGTCTTCCACACCCACCGGGGAATCCTGGCGCACGATGACGTCATCGGTGTCCCGGACGGCTCGGTCGTCACGAACAACGTCGGCGTGGAGCACCTCGCCTTGCGGCCGTTGCTGAACGACTTCGTGATGTCGATGCCGCGAGGCGCTGCCATCATCTATCCCAAGGACGCCGCCCAGATCATCGCGCAGGCCGATATCTTCCCGGGGGCGACTGTGGTGGAGGCCGGCGTCGGTTCCGGCGCCCTGTCGCTCTGGCTGCTGCGCGCCATCGGCCCCGCCGGGAGGCTGGCCTCATTCGAACGCCGCAGCGAGTTCGCGGATGTCGCCCGTGACAATATCGCGACCTTTCTCGGGTCTGATCCCGCCAACTGGAGCATCACGCTCGGCGACCTCGCCGATACCCTCCCCGACACGATGCCGGCCCAGAGCGTGGACCGGGTCGTGCTCGACATGCTCGCGCCCTGGGAGTGCCTGGGCTCTGTTTCGGACGCGCTCAAGCCAGGCGGAGTGCTGCTCTGCTACGTGGCCACGGTGACCCAACTCTCGCGGGTGGCCGAGGCCATTCGTGCGACCGCTTTCTACACGAACCCGGACTCGAACGAGACCATGGTTCGCGGGTGGCACGTCGAGGGTCTCGCCGTGCGGCCCGATCACCGGATGATCGGGCACACGGGTTTCCTGATCACGGCCCGCCGTCTCGCCCCGGACACGATTCTTCCCGAATTGAAGCGCCGTCCGTCGAAGACCGACTTCTCCGATGCCGATGTGGAGGCCTGGACGCCGGGCGCCCTCGGCGAACGCAGTGTCAGCTCGAAGGTCATGCGCAAGCGCGTGCGGATGGCCGAGACAGGCGCGGCCATCTCGAAGGCTCGCGGGCTCGACGCGGGCGAACCCGACGACCTCGCACCCAACGCCCGTTAGGATTGTTTCGGCCTGTCATCCGGCCCCGAATTTGCCCCTGTCCCGCACAATCACCTGCCCCACACTGAAATGAGATCCCGTGCGTAGAGCTCCTGCACTCATCGCTTCCGCTGGCCTGCTGGTCGCGGTCCTCACCGGCTGCAGCACCCCCGTCGACGCCGCAGACTGCCAGGCGCCGGTCACGAAGGGGGCAGCGTCGAAGCTCGTGTCGGTGTCGGGCGAATTCGGCTCCGCGCCGACGGTGGACTTCCCGACCCCGTTGAAGACGGACTCCACCCAGGCCAGTGAGATCATCGCCGGCACGGGTGCCGGTCTCGTCCCGGATCAGCTGGTCAAGCTCGACCTCAGCCTCTACAACGGTACGACGGGTGCGTTGATCAGCGCGGGCGAGTACGACGGGGTTAACCAGGCCAGCATCGTCCTGGACGACGAACAGTCGCTCCCGGGCCTGGCGATGGGCCTGGAGTGCGCCCAGGTCGGATCCCGGCTGGCTCTCATCGTCTCCCCGGACGACGGGCTCGGTCCGGCCGGCGGAGACCCCAACAGTGGCATCGGCGCCGACGACTCGCTGGTCTTCGTGATCGACGTCGTGCGAGCCAACCTGCTCCGGGCCAACGGCGCCAACCAGTCGGTCGCGAGCGGGCTTCCGTCCGTTGTCCTTGCGACTGATGGAACCCCCGGCCTCACCATTCCGTCGAGTGAGCCGCCGACCGAGCTGCAGATCGGCGTCCTCAAGAAGGGCGATGGCGAGCAGGTCGCGGAAGGCGACACTGCGACCCTGCACTACACGGGCGTGCTCTGGAACGAGAACACGGTCTTCGATTCCAGCTGGCAGACCGGGAAACCGGCCGAGTTCCTGATCGTGGACGGTTCGAAGACCGAGGGCGGGCTGATCCCCGGGTTCGCCCAGGCCATCATCGGGCAGACTGTCGGTTCGCAGGTCATCGCCGTCATCCCGGCCGATCAGGCTTATGGTGATGAGGCCTCGCAGAAGATCCCCGCAGGCTCAACGCTCGTGTTCGTCGTCGATATCCTCGGCGTGAACTAAGTCTCGGCCTGCAAGCGGCGGATAGACTCGCAGCGTGCCGTCCACCATTGAAAAGAACAGCCGTGTTTCGGTAGAAGAACGCCTGTTCAGCCTGGTACTTGCGCTTATCGCAACGGAAGTCGGGTTGACCAAGGCCGATATTCTGTCCACCGTGCAGGGGTACCGCCAGCGCTATCTCCCCGGCGGAGACAACGCGAGCCTGGAGCGGCAGTTCGAACGAGACAAAGACGACATCCGCGAACTGGGCATTCCGCTCGAGGTGGTTGAGCCGCCGGACGATCCCGGGAGCAACCACCATTTGCGCTACCGCATCCCCAAGGGACTCTACGAGCTTCCGGTGGACGTGACTTTCAGTCCGGACGAGCTCATGCTGCTGAAGCTTGCCGCGACGGTCTGGCGGGAGGGCTCCCTGTCTGCGGAGTCCAGGCGTGCGATGACTAAACTGCATGCGCTGGGCATCGACTCGAGCGATCCCGTGCTCGGTTACTCGCCGTCCCTGCGCGTGCGGGAGGCGTCCTTCGAACCGCTCAGCAAGGCAATGGATCGCGGTCAGGTTGTGGCATTCCTCTATCTGAAGCCCGGCGAGGCGGCGGCGCGCCGCCGTCAGGTCGAGCCCCGCGCCATGGTGTTGCACGACGGACGATGGCACCTGTTCGGCACCGACCAGGATGCTGCGGCAACCCGCACGTACCTGCTCTCCCGGATCGTGGGCCCGGTGGTGACGGTCCCCGGAGCCTCGTTCGTGGCGCACGGTGACGGTCAGGGGCAGGAAGCGCTCAGCGAGCTCGAGGCGCTGTGGACCGCCAACATTGCCGTGATCGCCGCCCGGCCGGGCAGCGATGCCGCGGTGAGACTGTCGAAACGAGTCGCCCCGGGAGAGATTCGAACGAACGCGGACGCATCCGCTCTCCACCTGAACTTCACCGATCTCAACGTGTTCGCCGACGAGCTCGCCGGCTACGGCCCGGAGGTTCTGGTGCACTCGCCCGCGGCCCTGCGCACGGCGGTCCGGTCCCGCCTGATCACCGTGCGGGATGCCCACACCGATTTCGATCTGAATGTGCACCCGGATACCACGACGGCGGCCGACGAATGAACGGCGGTCCGGCACTCGGAGCATCCGACAAGCTGACCTTCCTCCTGGCGCTGGTTCCCTTCCTGATGGACCATGACCGCATCAGCGTGACCGACGTCGCCGCGCACTTCGGGGTGTCGCCTGACCGGGTGCGCGACGCGGTCAATCTCATCGCGGTTTCCGGCATCCCCGGGGAAACCCGCCAGTACCTGCACGGCGACCTGTTCGATATCCATTGGGACGAGTTCGAAACGAACGACCTCATCGTGCTCACCCACCTCGTGGCCATCGACGACTCGCCGCGCTTCTCCGCCCGAGAAGCCGCCGCGCTGATCGCCGGCCTTCAATACCTGTCGTCGCTACCGGAGAATGCCGACGTCGACGCGATCGCGTCGCTGATGGCGAAACTCACCCGCAGCGCCTCAGCGGCTCCCAGCCAAGTTGCCGTCTCCGGCACGGATGCCCGCAGCAGTATTGCGGTCGTGCAAGCCGCGGTCCGCGGCGGAGTACAGATCGAGTTCGACTACCTGAATGCCCGCGGCGAGAATGAACTGCGCCGGGTTGACCCGTGGCGCATCCAGTCTGTGGACCGGGACTGGTACCTGCGCGGCTGGTGCCACCTCCGCGAAGCGGCCCGCACCTTTCGCCTCGACCGAATGAGCGATCTGCACGTGACCGACGTGCCGACCAACCCCCGGTCCGCCGATGCTGTGCCGACCGAGACCCTCTTCGAGGGCTCCGCGTCCGACCAGGATGTGACGGTTGAACTCCCGACGTCTGCCGTTCCGCTGCTCGCAGACTACGCACCATACGGCGCCCCCGGCGCACACGGGGACCGCGTGCGGAGGACACTCAAAGTGGCTCACTATCACGGCCTCAAACGCCTCGTCACCGGCCTCGCCGGAGTCCTGGAAGTGGTTGACCCGGCCGAGGCGCGCGCGGTCGTGCGCGAGTGGGCGGCCGCCGGCGTGGCCCGCTACGACGAGTCCGAACCGACAGACGCGGGGGAGTAGATGATGCCGTGGTGGTCGTGGGCACTGATCTGGATCGGCCTGGTGCTCGGCCTGCTCGCGATGCTGGCCTGGTTCGGATTCGCCCTGTTCAAGAAGGTCATGGCCACACTGGAGGCCCTTCAAGAACTCGGCGATCTTGTCGCTGACGTCACCCGGGGGCAGGAGATGCCGCCGTCGGACCGGTTCCAACCGGCCGTCTTCACAAAGCCCGCCGACCTCTACCGCGCTCTCGAACTGGTTCAGCGTGACCGGGCGCAACGTCGACAGCGGCGGCGGGATTCCTCGATCGCCAGAGGTAAACTGTTTATAACTCGCCCATTGACCCAGAGGACAGATACTGATGCTTAACAACCTGACCGGATGGCACTTCCTGATCATCCTCGTCATCGTTCTGCTTCTGTTCGGTGCGCCCAAGCTTCCCGGCCTCGCCCGCAGCCTCGGGCAGTCCATGAAGATTTTCAAGAACGAGATCAAGAGCGATAAAGAAGACGCCGAAACCACCGGCAGCGCTGACGACTCTTCGAAGGCCGCCGGCACAGCCGACCCGACGACGAAATCGTAAGTCCCGTGGCGGGGCGAATCCCTCGGCGCACGGCCACTGATGGAAAAATGTCGCTGGGCCAACATCTGCTAGAGCTGCGCAAGCGTCTCTTCCTCGCTGCGGCAGGAATACTGGTTGGTGCGATCGTCGGCTGGTTCCTGTCCGATTTCGTGTGGGACGCCCTGCGCGAGCCGATCTACGCCATCATCGAGGCGCAGGACCGCACGGCTCAGCTGAACTACCCAGACATCACTAGTGCCTTTGACCTGAAGTTGAAGATCGCCTTCTACGTGGGGCTCGTCGTGTCCAGCCCGGTCTGGCTCTTCCAGATCTTCGCGTTCCTGGTTCCCGGCCTCACCCGCATCGAAAAGCAGTACACCTTCGGCTTCCTCTTCACCGCCATTCCGCTGTTCCTGGCGGGCTGCGCTGCGGGATGGTTCGTTCTGCCGAACATCGTCGGACTGATGACGAGTTTCGCACCCAAGGAAGACGCCGCTCTCATCGTCGCGCAAAGTTACCTCGATTTCGTGTTGAAGCTCATGATCGCGATCGGTGTGGCATTCGTGCTCCCCGTCTTCATCGTTCTGCTCAACCTGGCCGGAGTGATCAGTGCTCAGTCGATCATCAAATCCTGGCGGATCGCAGTGCTGTTGATCACGCTGTTTACCGCGATCGCCACCCCCGCTGCCGACGTGATCTCGATGTTCCTTCTTGCCATCCCTATGGTCCTGCTTTACTTCGCCGCCTATGGAATCGCGTTCCTCCACGATCGACGTGCCGCCCGCCGCGCCCGTTCCCTCGAACAGGAGTTGGCGCTCTGAGCGCATCCGATGACCAACCTTGAATCGCCCGCGGAACGCTATGCCGCCTCCCGAGCCCGCGCCGGCCGGCCCCGCCTGGAGTCATTCCGCACCGGGCTCCGCTTCGGACTGGATCCCTTCCAGCTGGCCGCTTGCGCGTCTCTCGAGGACGGTAACAGCGTGCTTGTGGCCGCGCCCACGGGTGCCGGCAAAACCCTGATCGCCGAGTTCGCGATCTATCTGGCAATGCAGAGCTCACGGAAGAAGGTCTTCTACACCGCCCCGATGAAGGCGCTGAGCAATCAAAAGTTTCAGGAACTCGTCGCAGAATACGGGGCGGATGCCGTGGGCCTGCTCACCGGCGACACGAACGTGAACCCGCAGGCCCGCATCGTGGTCATGACGACCGAAGTGCTGCGCAACATGCTCTACGCCGATTCGGACCTCCTCACAAACCTTGCCTTCGTCGTGTTGGACGAAGTCCACTTCCTGGCCGACCGGTTCCGCGGTGCCGTCTGGGAAGAGGTCATCATCCATCTGCCCCAGGACGTACGTCTGGTCTCGCTCAGCGCCACGGTCTCAAACGCCGAAGAATTCGGCGACTGGCTGCAGGCCGTCCGCGGCGAAACGGATGTCATCGTCTCCGAAGAGCGGCCGGTTCCGCTCGAACAACATGTGCTGGTCAAGAGCAAAATGATCGACCTCTTTGACGCAGCCGGCCTGGCCGGGACCCACCGGGTGAACCCGGAGCTGGTGCGGCTGGCCCAGTCGGGCGGGCGCGCACCCGGCGTCCGCTCGGCGAACGGACGCCGGGGCGGCGACCGCGACCGCGGCCGGGGGACCCAGCCGCGTGGCGGTTTCGAACCGGGGCGGATGGACCGCTCCGACATCGTGCGGCTGCTCGAGGGCAAACACCTGCTCCCGGCGATCTTCTTCATCTTCAGCCGAGTCGGCTGCGACCAGGCGGTCCGCCAGGTACTGCGGGCCGGCGTGCGCTTGACCGACGCTCAGGAGCGCGAGGAGATCCGGCAGATCGTCGACGAGCGCTGCCGTACGCTGCTCGACGAAGACCTCGGCGTGCTCGGCTACTTCGAGTGGCTCGACGGCCTCGAGCGGGGTGTCGCCGCCCACCACGCCGGGCTGCTTCCGGCGTTCAAGGAGGTCGTCGAGGAGCTGTTTCAGAAGAAGCTCCTAAAGGCCGTCTTCGCCACGGAAACCCTGGCGCTCGGCATCAACATGCCGGCCCGTACGGTGGTGCTCGACAAGCTCGAGAAGTTCAACGGCGAGGCGAGAGTGCCGGTCACCCCGGGGGAGTACACCCAGCTGACCGGTCGGGCCGGGCGGCGCGGCATTGACATCGAGGGCCACTCGGTGATCCAGTGGGCTTCCGGACTCGACCCTCAGACGGTGGCGTCACTCGCGTCTCGACGCACCTACCCGCTCAATTCCAGCTTTAAGCCGACCTACAACATGGCCGTCAACCTGATCGACCAGTTCGGTCGGGAACGCACGCGTGAGGTCCTCGAGTCCTCGTTTGCCCAGTTCCAGGCCGATCGGGCGGTCGTCGACCTGGCACGCAGAGTGCGCCAACAGGAAGAGTCACTGACCGGGTTCGCACAATCCATGGTCTGCCACCTGGGCGACTTCACCGAATACTCCGCCATCCGTCGCAATCTCACCGACGTCGAGCGCCAAAATGCGGCGGGGGAGACCGGCGCCCGTGCGGCGCGCGAGCGCCGCCAGCGCGAACTCGGCAGCCTGCGTAAGCGCATGCGCGAGCATCCGTGCCATAGCTGCCCTGAGCGCGAGCAGCACGCACGGTGGGCACAGCGCTGGTGGACGCTGAGGCGAGACACGGATACCCTCACCCAGCAGATTACGACACGCACCGGCGCCGTCGCACGCGTCTTCGACCGGGTGACCGATGTTCTCGTGGGCTACGGCTATCTCCTCGAGAACCCCGACGGCACGGTCACGCTCAGCCCGAGCGGCCTGATCCTGCGGCGCATCTACGCGGACCGTGACCTCCTGGTAGCGGAATCGCTGCGCCGGGGTTTGTGGAACGACCTCGACCCAGCGGGTCTCGCCGCCATGGCCTGCGCTCTCGTTTTCGAACCCCGCCGCGAAGAGGGTTTGATCGACGAACGCTACCTGCCCAAGGGCGCCTTCCGCGAGGCCCTGCACGAGACCCAGGAGTTGTGGAGCCGCCTCGATGATCTCGAACGCGATCACAAGCTTCCCGGCAGCAACCCCCTCGCGGTGGGACTCAGCCTGGCGATATGGAAGTGGGCGCGAGCCGGTTCGCTCATCGACGTCCTGGATGAGGCCGAGATGGCGGCGGGCGACTTCGTGCGCTGGACGAAGCAGACCATCGACCTTCTGGATCAGCTCTCGGTCGTGGCCGACGACCCCGTCGGCCGCACCGCTCGCAAGGCCATGGATGCGATCCGCCGTGGGATCGTGGCCTACTCGTCAGTCGCCTAGGCTGATGACGTGATCTCGGGGACCCTTCGGCCATTGGCCCTCCCGTTGCCGGCCGCTATTCTGCTCGCCGCGGCGGCCGGCGCGATCCTGGACGCCGGGTTTCCCGATCGGTCGTGGTGGATTCTGGCCCTGGTCGGAGTCTTCCTGATGCTCTTCGCCCTACTGGGGCGTGGTTTCTGGTCCGGCCTGCTCATCGGGTTGGTGGCCGGATCAGCGTTCTGGTTGATCCACATCAGCTGGCTGACGCTCTATCTCGGACCTGTGCCCTGGCTGGCACTGGCCGGCTTGCAAACCATATTCTTCTGCATCAGCCTGGCGCTGATCGGTGTCGTGCTCGAAACGGGGCCGCGGGTGTGGCCGACCAGCCTGGGCCGCCTCGGCGTGGTGCCGGTGGTCGTGGCTGGGCTGTGGACGGCGCGGGAAGCACTCGCCTCGGTATGGCCGTATGGCGGATTCGCTTGGGGCAGGGTGGCCATCTCCCAGTCCGAGAGCCCGTTCAATTCACTGGTGGCCTGGGTCGGCATGTCGGGGCTCAGCTTCGTCCTGGTCTGGCTTTGCGCCCTGGCTCTGCAGTTGCTCCGCGAAACCCCGGTGCGACTCACCGTGCGCTCAGGCATCGCCGCAGGGGCGATCGCGGTCGTATTGGTCGTACCGGCCTGGCCGACGGTACAGACGGGGGAGGTGCGTCTGGCTGCCATCCAGGGTGCTTCGGATGCCGGTCTGTTCGCGCGCTACTCACCGGGGCAGATCCTGGCGGATCACACTTCGGCGACCTTGGCCGTCATTGACGAGGAGGTCGACTTCGTCGTGTGGCCGGAGAACGCCAGCGACATCGACCCCCTTCGTTCAGCGGATGCCGCCAAGAACCTGGACTTCCTCAGCCGCCGGATGGGCGTCCCGATCATCGCGGGAGCGATAACGCAGCGGAACAACAAGATCTACAACAGTTCTCTGCTGTGGCAGGAGGGGGAGGGCGCCGTCGACATCTACGACAAGGTGCATCCGGTGCCCTTCGCGGAGTACATGCCGGACCGTGCGTTCTGGCGGCCATTTGCTCCCGAGCTGATCGACCTGGTCGCGCGCGACTACTCCATCGGCACCCGGGACAACGTTTTCGACATCAACGGGATCGTGGCGGGACTCGCCATCTGCTTCGATATCGCCGACGACCAGCTCGTTCAGGAAATGGTCGACGACAAAGCCGAGATCATCCTTGCCCAGACGAACAACGCCGACTTCGGCCGCACCGACGAGAGCGTGCAGCAGTTGGCCATCGCGCGACTCCGAGCCATCGAAGCCGGGCGCACGGTCGTGAATATCTCCACCGTGGGCACCAGCGCCATCATCACGCCGGATGGTGCCACGCTCGACAGTCTGCCGACCTGGCTGCCCGGAGCGATGGTGCAGTCAGTTCCCCTGAGCGACACGGTCACCCCGGCGATGGCTGCGGGACGGGTAATCGAGTGGCTGGTGTGCGGCCTCGGCCTTGCCGGGTTTGTATTGTGCTCTCGTAACGCGCTGCGCGCCCGACGGAATCGGGCGCGTAGCATGTGATCCTGATCAGTTCAGGCGGCACGAAAAAGGACCGATCAGGCGCCGATCTTCTGCTGGCCGCGACGCTCCCGCAGGAACGTCAGCCGTTCCTCAAGGAGTTCCTCGAGCTCGGCGCGGGTGCGTCGCTCCAGGAGCATGTCCCAATGCGTACGCGGTACTTTCTCGTCGGAATGGTCCACTATCACCGGTTTGGAGTCAACCAACCGGGTTGCTGTCTGTGAACAGAAGCGACATTCCCATTCGTCAGGAGCTTCCGCCTCTGCCGAGAAGATCATGACCGTCTCCCGTGCGCACGTCGCACACAGATACGTGTGACTAACTCGTGGTGAAAAGGTTACGCCCTCTTCGCTCTGAAGGCTTTGTGCGCCTAACCTCATGCCACGCAAACTGCGATCCGCCATCGTATGGTCTCCTCTCGCGATACAACTTCTAGGTATAAACCATCAAGCTGGACGTTATCTTTCCGTTATGTGACTTCTCGGAGCGAACTCTCAGGCTCGCGCCGCGATGATCGCCACGGCCAGGTCGCACCGGTCGGTGACGATCCCGTCGACACCGAGGTCCAGGAGCCGGATCATGGACTCCGCATCGTTGATGGTCCAGACATGCACCTCCACCTCGGCCGCGTGCATGCCGCGAATGAAGCGGGGAGTGAGGATGCGAAGGAAACGAACCGACTCCGGCACCTGCACGGCGGCAAAGTTCCTCAGGGAGTGCCGAACCGGAGCGGCAAGGCCCAGTTCGGCGGCCAAAACGGCGCGCATCAAGACCGACGCGGATGCCGATGTGGCCACCCCGGGGAGCAGCGCAGCCGTGCGGCGACGGCGGTTCTCGGAGAAAGAGGTGATCAGCACCCGGTCGATGGCGCCGGCGTCCCGGACCGCCGCGGCCGTGGCCTCGACGGCGGCCAATGATTTGACGTCGATGTTGAACCGGGCCTCCGGGAAGACGTCAAGTCCCTCGCGAAGGGACGCGAAGGATTGCCCCTGACCGAGTCCGACCCGGCGCAGCTCGCCCATGGTGAGCTGATCGAGGCGGATGCGGGTTCCGGCCACATCGTGTTCAGCGTCGTGGCTGAGCACGGCGATTCCGTCGTCCGTGGCGTGGACATCCGTCTCGATGTGGGTCGCGCCGACCGCGAGCGCGTGCCGGAACGCCAGCAGGGTGTTCTCCGGTGCATCAAGGGAGAGGCCGCGATGGGCGAAAACGCGCGGCCCGACCCCCTCGAGGTACATCGCCGCCTACGCCTCCGGGACGGCGGGGGACCGGCCGACCGGCCCGGCCTGCCCGGTCTGCGCGGTCTGCGCGGGGGCGGCCGAGCCGCCGACGGCATGGCCGAACGCCGCCCCGATGCCGTTCATCGCGGCGGTGAGTTCGCTGGGCACGATCCACAACTTGTTCGCACTGCCCTCCGCGAGCTTGGGGAGGGTCAGAAGGTACTGATAGGCCAGGAGCTTCGGATCCGGGTCACCGTCGTGGATCGCCCTGAATACCGTGGTGATGGCCTCCGCCTCACCCTGGGCGCGCAGAACGGCTGCCTTCGCGTCACCCTCCGCCGACAGGATGGCGGCCTGCCGAGCTCCCTCGGCCGTCAGAATCGCCGACTGCTTCGTGCCCTCGGCGGTCAGGATGACCGCGCGGCGGTCACGCTCGGCGCGCATCTGCTTCTCCATCGAATCCTGGATGGACAGGGGCGGGTCGATCGCCTTCAGCTCCACCCGTCCGACTCGGATACCCCACTTGCCGGTCGCCTCGTCCAGCACGATCCGTAGTTGCCCGTTGATATTGTCGCGGCTGGTCAGCGCCTCTTCAAGGTTGAGGCCACCGACCACATTGCGCAGGGTCGTCGTCGTGAGCTGCTCGACCGCGCCCAGGTAATTCGCGATTTCGTAGGTGGCGGCACGTGCATCCGTGACCTGAAAATAGACCACGGTGTCAATGGACACCACGAGATTGTCCTCCGTGATCACCGGCTGCGGGGGGAAGGAAACGACCTGTTCGCGCATGTCCAACAAGGGTCGCACCCGGTCGATGAAGGGAACCAGGATGTTCAGGCCCGGCTCGAGCGTCTTGTGATACTTGCCCAGACGCTCGACGACGCCGGCGTTGGCCTGCGGGATGATCTTGATGGCCCGGACTAGAACGACGACGACGAACACCCCGAGTACCAAGAGGAGGGCGGCAATGAAGATTTGCCCAATGAATTCACCGGTGGAGAGCACTATGTGATGTTCCTTTCCGAGGGATGAACGACGGCGGTGGAGCCTTCGATCGCGGTCACGCGAACAATCTCACCGGGTTCGGCGGATTGCGTGTCGGTGTCGGGGGAGAGGCGGGCTGTCCAGGTTTCGCCGTTGGCCAGTTTGACCATTCCACCCGAGGGGCGAACGGTGGACAGTACTTGTGCGGTCATGCCGAGCAGTGCGGCGACATTGCTCGGTGTGTGATCGGCACCCTTCCTCATCAGCCGCAGGAGAACCGGGCGTATGAGCAGGATGAGGAGCACGGATACCACGGCGGCCGTGACGATCTGGAGCCACCACACGGCTCCCAGCAGGTTCGCCCCCAGGCCGGCCAGGCTTCCGACAGCAATCATCAGAAAGGTGAACTCGAGCGACAGCAGCTCGATGATCACGCAGACGAGGATGAAGACGAGCCACACGATCCACAAGTAGTCGGTCAGGTCAGCCATCAATTTTGGAGCCTCTCACGTGACGTTTCCCTATCGAAGCTATCACCTGCTCGTTGGCCGGAGTCGAGACTGGCCGAGGCTGAGTCCCGCCGCTCATGTTGGTAGGGTTGGGCGTTGTGACTACTGCACCCAAAAATCCCCTCGACGCCGGCTCTCTCATCGGCAAACGCGCCCTGGTCACGGGGTCGTCCCGTGGTGTCGGAGCGGCCACCGTCGGCCTCCTCGCCGAGGCGGGCGCCAGCGTCGCGATCAACTTCCGTAACAAGGAGGCACGGGCGATCAAGGTCGCCGATGCGATCCGCGCCGCAGGTGGCACGGCAATCACGGTCGGTGCAGATCTGACGGATGCTGCATCCGTCGAGTCCATGTTCGAAACCATCCGTGCGGAGTTCGGCGGCCTCGACATCCTCGTCATGAACGCCTCCGGTGGCATGGAAAGCGGCATGGCCGAGGATTACGCCATGCAGCTGAACCGGGACGCCCAGGTCAACCTGCTGCACGCGGCACGGCCCTTGCTCGCTCCGGGTGCCCGCGTGGTGTTCGTCACCAGCCACCAGGCCCACTTCGTCGAGACCACGACCACCATGGCCGAATACGAGCCGGTCGCCCGGAGCAAGCGCGCCGGCGAGGACGCACTGCGCGCCCTCATCCCCGAGTTCGCCGAGGCCGGCATCGGTTTCGTCGTTGTCTCCGGCGACATCATTGAGGGCACGGTCACCGCCGTCCTGCTCGAGCGAGCCAGCCCGGGCACCATGACCGCGCGTAAGGATGCCGCCGGCCGGTTGTACAACGTCAGCGAATTCGGCGCCGAGGTTGCGTTGGCGGCCGTCGAGGCCGTGCCGGAGAACAACACCAGGTACGTCGGGGACATCGCGGACTACGTCGGCGAAGCCGCCAGTCGAAACTGACGTCGCGGGCAGCACGTGCAGTGCGGCCTGGCGAATGCCGTGCGGCCGCGCCGAGCGGCTACGCCGTATCGGGTGTCGCCGACCAACCTTGACCGAACATGGAGGCCTGCGCCAGTTGGATGATCCCGGACAGAACGAGGAACACTCCGCCGATCGTGACCAGAATGGTGACCGACTCGACGGGGGAGAAGAGCACCACGACGCCGGTCACGACGGCGATGGCGCCGAAGACCGCACCGAACCACCTGCTGGAGTCCGGGGCCGTCTCGACCAATCCGGCCACACCTTCCACGATCCAGGAGCTCCCGATAAGCATCCCGAGCACTGCCAGGGTGTCCAAAGGGTTTCTGATTGCCACGATACCGCCCACGATCAGCAGCACGCCGAGCAGGATGTTCACAACCCGGCTACCGCCGGACGCACCCTGTGTGAATAATCCTCGGCCTACGTGAACGATGCCGCTGATCAAAAAGTACAGGCCGAACAGGATCTTGAGGGAGCCGACGGTGGCGTCCGGCCAGGACAGGATTAGGACGCCGACGACCAGGGCCAGCAGGCCGGTGCCAGCGATGGCCAGGCGCACACCGGTGATTTCTGACGTGCTGAGCGCTCTCTAATCCAACGACAGATCGAAGGCCGTAACGGTAGTGGGCATTTCAGCTGCCTCTTGGATTCTGGGAACGTGCCGTGCCGCACAAAGTAGTCGAGTCCGGCCAACACGTCCAGACCTCTTCACTGGTTGACCGATAATGCACATTATGTCAGCGCGTAATGGACCTATTGCAGGAATTGCAGAATAGGACTCCCCTGGTATTTATCCGCCGGAGCGCTGGTCGCGTCAGGGACTTCTGCTGTTTCTCTGAGATGTGGGGCGCTATATCTGCACTGGTCAAGGTCTGAGCGCTCTGATTCAACGTGGGGAATTTCGCGGCACATATCCTCTCGGGATCCCCGTATTTCCGCGGTTTAACGTCGCGTGCTTTGCATGTTTTGCCTTTAAAGAGCATAATTTGCAGACAGGTTGAGGGGGCTTATGAGCGTTGCATTGGGCCGAGTAACCCATCTGCCTCTGCGCCCCGAGGCGACCAGCCCGGATGCAGTTTTCACCGAGATGGTTGACAGCTGGCGCCGCCAACAGCTCTCCCGCAATTTCCGGCACGAGACCATTTCTGGCCGCGAACAAACGATCCGTCGGTTCGCGGACTTCACCGGGCACTTCCCGTGGGAATGGACGTTCGCGGACGTCGAGGACTACTTCGCTTACACGCGCTCGGTATCAAACCTGTCCCAGGCCACCGTCCGGGCGTATCAAACCAACCTCAAACTGTTTTGCGACTTCCTCACCGATCCGGCCTACGACTGGAGCGAAGTCTGCGGACGTTCCTTTGGCCGGCCCGTCACTCAGATCATCACCGACTTCAACCGGGCCACCCACACGCAACAGAATGAACAGCGGGCAACGAAACGACCGTTTTCGCGTCGTGAGCTGCAGGACTTCTTCGATCTCGCCGACGTCGAGGTCGAGCGTGTCATCAACTCGGGACGCAAGGGCGCCATCGCCGCCTACCGCGATGCCATCGCGTTCAAGACCGCCTACGCCTGGGGACTTCGCGCCAACGAGGTGACCCACCTGCAGCTGGTCGATTTCTCCCGCAACCCGCACTCGCCCCAGTTCGGCGACTTCGGTGTCCTCCACGTCCGTTACGGGAAGGCCCAGAAAGGGTATGCGCCCAAGCGCCGCTCCGTTCTCACCGTGTTCGAGTGGTCGCCTGAGGCCGTTCACCGGTGGATCCGCACCGGACTGCCTCACCTTGCCGCTCAACCGACCGACCTGTTCCCCACCAGCCAGGGCCTCGTCGTGCCGAAGTCGAATCTACGGCGACGCTTCCGCGCCTACGTCAACGAGCTGGGCTTCCCGGCCGGCCTGGACATGCATTCCCTTCGCCGGTCCTACGTCACCCACCTGTTCGAGTTCTATGGCTTCGAGCACACGTTCGTCCAACAACAAGTTGGCCACCTCCATTCGTCGACCACATCCATTTACACGGCAGTCTCCAGCGACTACCAAACCCGGGCGTTGAACCGCGTCCTCGAGCGCACGATCAACGCGACCACCAACAGCACCCCGTGGGAGGAAAAATCATGAAACGAGAAATCGAGTACCGCTGGCGCGCACGCGAGCTCATGGCGCGCCACGGCATGAAGAACAGCCGAGAACTCGTCGCCCCGCTCCGAGAACGCGGAATCACCCTCTCGGAGTCGCAGATCTATCGACTCGTCGCCCAGGATCCCGAGCGGATCTCCTTCAAAGTCCTGACCGCTCTCTGCGACATCTTCAACGTTGAGGCGAACGAGCTCGTCACCTTCACCGCAGCGAACGCCAAGAGCCAACGCCAAGAACGAACAATCGCCTCCGGCGAGAACATCGTCAACTTCGCCGACGCATACAAACCCGTCCGCGCCCGCATCCTCGACGATGACGACTGAGCACCGCACCCGCGGACGCCCCCGAACCCCAGGCACCCTGCACTGCGACCGCTGCGGCGGTCTGGTCGCGAAGATTCGAGTGCACTGGCCAGACGGCGCCATCTGCGGGATCTGCTTCACCACAGCCACACACACCCGCGGCCCTTGCGCTACCTGCGGCGACACACGCCTGCTCCCTGGCAAAGACGCGGACGGATCGAACACCTGCCGTGACTGCGCCGGCATCACCACACTCCTGCAATGCGACAACTGCGGCGATGAAGCCGAACGATTTCGCAACGGCAACTGCATCCGCTGCGTCCTCCGCGCCGACCTCACCGCAACCCTCCAACCCAACACTCCCCCGGACCTCCGGCTCAAACGCCTCGTCGCTGTCTTCGCCAATGCCGAGCGCCCCGAGAGCATCTATACCTGGAAACGCGGCATCGGCGCCAGTGCCCTCCTCACCCGACTGGGCACCAGGGAACTGGCCATCAGCCACGAGGCCTTCGACGCCCTACCCGCATCCAACGCCGTCGAACACCTTCGCGAAACACTCACCCATCACGGCATGCTGCCGCCCCGGGACCGCCAACTGGCGGCGTTCGAACGCTGGCTCGAGAAGAGAATCGTGTCTCTTGCTGACCATCGCGAGATCCAAGGACCGATCGAACGCTTCGGCCGGTGGCATCACTTGAAACGACTCCGGGCGAAGTCGTTGCCCGGCACGAACATGAACTTCGCCGTCCGGTCAGCGAAGCAGGAAATCACCGAGTCAGGACGATTCCTCGCCTGGCTCCTATCCGAGCACGACACCACCTACACCGATATCCGTCAATCGCACCTCGACGACTACCTCGCCTCCGGACCATCCACTCGCCATGCCATCAACACCTTCATCGCCTCGCTCGTCACATCACACGAGATCGCGAAAGTCCGGGTCCCCCGTCGTGAAGCACAATCGACCCCGATCCTGACGCAGGCAGCCAGAATCGACCACATCCGCGCCTGCCTCACCACCGGAGAAATGCCCGCCGCAGACCGCGTCGCCGCACTTATCCTGCTGCTTTACGCACACCCGGTCGGAAAGATCGCAGCCCTGAAAACCAGCGCCCTCGAAGCGCGACCCGATGGCCTATACCTGCGTCTGGGATCGGTGCCAGCCCTACTGCCCGCACAAGTCGCGGCAACCTTCTGGGACTACGTCCACAACCGCCCCAACCAGCAAACTGTCAACACCGACAGCCCTTGGCTCTTTCCCGGCAACCTGCCTGGCCAACACACCCATCCAGAAAACATGCTGAACCGACTTCGCAGCTGGGGAATCGACCTCAACGGCGTCAGAAACACCGCCCTGCGAGACCTCGCCAGAGAGCTCAATCCCACCGCCTTGGCCATTTCCCTGGGATATCGCAGCGAGATAATCCACCAGCACGCCGCCGCCGCCGGAGCACCACACGCCGACTACATCAACCTCAAATCATCACAGCTCCGGCCCTCGCCCAGGCTCAGTTCCGTGAAGGATTAGGACCCTTTCGGATAAGTCCAGTTCCCGCTTTGGCCGAAACCCGCCATGCGCAACACGTTCGTTCTGCTCGTGGGCACCATCCGCGAGCGCCTACTGCAGTGCAGTTATCCACCCGATGAAACGGGCTGGGCTCGCGTAGTGGATGACGCCGTCGCGGTAGCGGTACGCGGAGTCGAACTCCGGTATCGGCCGGCTAACCGACCGCGGGCCGGTCTCGATATACCCATCAGCCAGAAGCTGAGCTCTCAGAACATCCCAAGCCGGCATATCCCGGGTCCAGTTCGCGTACCGAACGGTCAGGTCCGTCTGCGGTTTCGTCCACTCACATCGCAGACCGTCAGCTCCGACCAATGAGTCCAGTTCTTCGCGGGGGCCGTCAGCACGGAAAGTGAGTCCGTCCGTCGCCATTTTCGAATTCAGGTCAGCGGTGAAAGCGTTGTCGCATGTATCGGTTTCAGGGATCGGCGTCGGGGTTGGAGTTATGGTT
Source organism: Cryobacterium sp. TMT2-4 (assembly GCF_004402575.1). Taxonomy (NCBI): domain Bacteria; kingdom Bacillati; phylum Actinomycetota; class Actinomycetes; order Micrococcales; family Microbacteriaceae; genus Cryobacterium; species Cryobacterium sp. TMT2-4. The sequence goes on from NZ_SOGE01000034.1 coordinate 103,379, forward strand.
ACGGTCATCGTCGGCGCAGAAATTGGTCCACCAGCTTCCGGTACCGACCCAGAACAGCCGATCATCGCCACCGCCAAACAACCCGCCGCCAGAACCGCACTCGCCCCTCGAAACCCCCTGATACGCATAGCTACAACCTACTGGTTCTGGCCCGCCGCGATTTCCATAAGCCGTCGTTCCGTAACTGGCGCCACGACTCCCCTGTCAGTCAGCACGCCGCCGCCGCCGCTGGAGCACCCCACGCCGACTACATCAACCTCAAATCACCACAGCGCAGACCCCCCCAGGCTCAGCAACGGGAACCATTAGGACCCTTTCAGATAAGTCCAGTTCCCACTTAGACGATGCTTTCGCCTGATCAGGTGAGGCATAGGATCACTTCCGAAGCGTCCCGCATCGTGCCGGAATGTGTCCAGCGGTGGATTAGGACCCTTGTGCAGACATTTGGCGACGGTTAGCCGAACCGCCGCCGCCGGACTCATTCTGGGCGGTCGATTTCCTTGTCGGTGTTCTCCGGTTCGCGCGGGCGCAGGACCATCCCGAATTCGTTCACGGGCAGGAACGCGTCCCGGTCCCACGCGCCCGGATGCGGCACGGGGCACGTAAGGATAGTGTCATGGGCGCCGCGCTCGATCAAATGTGCACGCATGGTCTGCTCACAGACCGGGCATTCCTTCAGATCGGTCGGCACGTCCGTATCCGCGAATCGCGGATCCACTCGGTCGGAGTGGCGAGTAGGACTGCTCACCGGCAGTTCCCTGTCTTTGTCCATGTGCTCAGACTACGCCGAGTTTCAAAATCGACCAGATGCGTGTGCTTTGCGTCTATTCTTCTCCGAAGCCCGATTCCAGAAGGTCTCCCAGAGCGGCTACGGCTGCCGCTCCGGCCTCATCCGAGGAGGAGATCTTCGCGGTCATGCCGCGGATGAGTCCGAGTGACATCACGGCGAGCAGACTGGATGCATCCCTGCCGTTCACGGTGACTCGTGCCTCGAACGTATTGGCGAGCTTCACGAAGTCAGCAGCCGGTCGGGCATGCAGACCATCCTTGTTCACCAGGGTAACGGTTCGCGTGACCACCGGCGGCAGCGCTGGTTCCGCCCCAGCTGCGGAGACGGCCCCGGCTGCGGATTGCGCGGCCCGCACGACAGACTCGATGTCTCCCCCAATCTCGGCGGCGACGGCCGCAGCCACACCCCCCTCGACCAGAGGCGCATCCACGATTCGTACTCGGGCACGCGCCGCGTCTCCGAGGAAATCCAACGCGGTTTCGGCCGTCAGGATCGCGGAGCCCAGGTCGCAGAGGAGCACGACGCCGGCGCCGGCGTCAGCCTGTGCAATGCCGCTGACCACCTTCGTGAAGCTCGTGCCGATACCCCCGTCGTCTGTCCCACCGGCCGGGACCATCCTCGTTTGGGGTGCCATCTGGGTTGCCAGATCGAGGAGACCGTCGGCGATCTTCGAGCTGTGGGAGATGAAAACGAGGCCGACAAGCCCCTCTGTGGCGGTCATTTCAGGCGGTCGCTGCGGTGTCGGCAGCTGCTCGCAACAGCAGGGCCGAAGACTGCGCTCCCGGGTCGCGGTGACCGATGGCCCGTTCGCCGAGGTAGCTAGCCCGTCCCTTGCGCGCAACCCAGGGTTCCGTCGCCTCTGCCCCTGCCTCGGCGGCAGCTGCCGCCGCCATCAAAATCGCCAGGTCGTTCGCACCGTCGGCACGGGCTGCTTCGGCGGCGTCGACCGCCGGAGTCCAGGCATCGACCATGGTCTTGTCTCCGGGTTCCGCCTTGCCGCGCAGGACGATGCCGTCTCGCGCGGCCGCCAGGAATGCGACTAGAGCGGCCCCGTCAAGATCAGCCGAGCCGGTGATGGCCACGGCCGCCTTAAGGAACGCTGTTCCATACAGTGGACCCGCCGCACCGCCCACGGTTGAGATCAACGTGGTTGCGACGAGTTTGAAGACGTCCCCGGGGTTCGCCTCGGACGAAAGGTCATCGAGTTTCAACAGCACCGCCTGGAAACCGCGGTCCATGTTTTCGCCATGATCACCATCGCCGATTTCACGGTCCAGATCAATCAATTCCACACGGTGCTCATTCATTACCGCCGCGCTGGTCCTGATCCAGGCTTTCGCCCACGTGCCGTCTAGCTTCATTGGATCTCCTTCTACCGGCCTATCGTCCCCACCGTAGCGCTGCCGTCTGGACCGGCGCATCCCACAGGGCAGTCAGTTCGTCATCGAGTTTCAGCACGGTGATGGATGTTCCCTGCATCTCGAGAGACGTCGTAAAGTTCCCGACGAGTGTTCTGGATACTTCGATCCCCTGTTCGGCCAACACCTCGGCGGCCCGTCGAAACACGATGTACAGCTCGATTTGCGGTGTGCCGCCCATTCCGTTGACGAAGAGCAGCACCTCGTCCCCGGCTACGAACGGGATGTCCTCAAGGATAGGGCCGAGGAGCCGGTCGACGATGGCGTCGGCCGGCTCCAGCTTGATCCGCGCGCGCCCCGGCTCGCCGTGGATGCCGATCCCGATCTCGATCTCATCGTCGGCGAGCGTGAAGCTGCCTTCCCCGGCGTGGGGAACAACGCACGGCGTCAGCGCCACACCCATCGAACGCACACCGGAGATGACCCTCTCTGCGATCGCGGCGACGGTCTCCAGGGCGTCTCCGCGCTCAGCCGACGCTCCAGCGATCTTCTCGACCAGGACCGTTCCGGCCACGCCACGTCGCCCGGCCGTGTACAGCGAGTCCTTCACGGCGACGTCGTCGTTGACGATCACCGAGCGGACCTCGATTCCGTCCGCGGCGGCGAGGTCGGCGGCGGTCTCGAAATTCAAGACGTCCCCGGTGTAGTTCTTGACGATGTGGAGCACCCCCGCTCCCCCATCGACCGCCTTCGTCGCGGCGAGGATCGGGTCGGGTGTCGGTGAGGTGAAAACGGCCCCGGGTACGGCTGCGTCCAGCATCCCGAACCCGACGAACCCACCGTGAAGTGGCTCGTGTCCGCTTCCTCCTCCGCTGACCAGACCCACTTTCCCGGCAACGGGAGTTTCCGTGCGCACGATGTAGGTCGGTTCCGTCGAAATCCGGACGATATCGGCGTGGGCCGCGCCGAACCCGGCCACGGCCTCAGCGACGACGTTCTTGGGATCATTGACGAGTTTCTTCATGTCTCTTCCTTCGATCGAGGTGGTTGGACGGCCCGTCGACGGGCTGTTGTGGAGCGCTATGCACTTTAGGCTCAACCTACGCGCTGCCCTCGCTGCCGGTAAGGGGCGGTGAATTACGCGTCCACCGGCCCATTCCGCTGCGTTAATCGCCGCGCTATGGTAACGCCGATCGCTCACCGCTCTGGGTCGCTCCGGCATCTTCAGCCTCACCAAGAAAGGTCAACGTGGACAATATTGGAGTCGTATTCTTATCGGAAGTGCTGGGCACGGGGATACTCGTCCTCCTCGGAACCGGTGTGGTCGCCAACGTCGCGCTGGCCAAGAACAAGGGCCTCGGCGGCGGATTCCTCATGGTCACCATCGGGTGGGGTTTCGCGGTCTTCGCCGGTGTCATCGTCGCCTACAACTCTGGTGCACACCTTAACCCGGCAGTCACCCTCGGCCTGGTGACATCGGGTGCGACGGAGTTCGGTTCGGGCGTTCCCGTGAACTTCCTGTCTGTCCTCACCTACATCGCGGGTCAGCTCCTCGGCGCCTTCATCGGAGCCGTCTTTTGCTGGCTGGCCTACAAACAGCACTTCGACGCTGAGCCCAACTCCGCCAACAAACTCGGCGTCTTCTCGACCGGTCCGGCCATCCGCTCCTACGGATGGAACCTGACAACCGAGATCATCGGCACATTCGTGCTTGTCTTCGTCGTTCTGGCGTTCGGTGGCGGGCGCCAGGGCGAGAGTGGCGGACTGGCCGCGCTCGGCGCACTGCCCGTCGCGCTGCTAGTTATCGTCATCGGCACCTCGCTCGGTGGGCCGACCGGATACGCCATCAACCCGGCTCGTGACCTGGGGCCCCGCATCGCGCACTTCGTCCTGCCGATCAAAGGCAAGGGAACGTCTGATTGGGCCTATTCCTGGGTTCCTGTCGTGGGTCCGGTCATTGGCGGCATGCTCGCCGGATGGGCTTCCCTGTTCCTATTGCCCGTCCTCACGTAATCCTTCCCGCGGGCCGGTTCAGTCATTGAATCGGCCCGCGCTGTGTGGCTTCACGCAGCGGCGTGCGCCGCGTCGAGCACTGATTCTCGCAATCCAAGGAGGTATTCCAAGGCTGAGTACGTAATCGCAATCGACCAGGGAACCACGAGTTCCCGAGCGATCATCTTCGACAACGCAGGCTCGGTGATCGCGATCGGTCAGCTCGAGCACGAGCACGAGCACGAGCACGAGCAGATCTTCCCTCGGGCCGGCTGGGTCGAGCACGACCCGATGGAAATTTGGGACAACACCCGTGAAGTGATCGGCCAGGCTTTGTCCAAGTTGAACCTGACTCGGCATGACATCGAGGCCGTGGGAATCACCAACCAGCATGAGACCGCAGTGGTCTCGGACCGCCGCACCGGGCTGCCCGTCCACAACGCGATTGTCTGGTGAGATACCCGCACCCAGCCCATCGTGGACCGTCTCGTCGCCGACGGCGGAGTCGAACGGTTCAAGGCCCAGGTGGGGCTTCCCCTGGCGACGTACTTCTCCGGAACGAAGATCGTCTGGATTCTCGAGGACGTGAATGACGCGCGCGCAAGGCCGAAGCCGGCGATCTGATGTTCGGCACGACGGACTCCTGGGTGCTGTGGAACCTGACCGGCGGTCTCGAAGGCGGCGTGCACGCGACGGACGTGACCAACGCCAGCCGCACCATGTTCATGGATCTCGAGATTCTGCAATGGGACGACGACATCCTCGCCGCCTTCGGGGAACCCAAGTCGATGCTGCCCGAGATTCGTTCGTCGTCCGAGGTCTACGGCATCGCGAGCGGCCACTGCCGGCCTTCGACCAAGGTGAGGCGAAGAATACCAACGGCACCGGTGCCTTCCTGATCTTCAACACGGGCACCGATATCATCCACTCCAAGAACGGTTTGCTCACCACGCTCGGCTACAAGCTCGGCGACGCCGAACCCCACTATGCGCTGGACGGCTCCATCGCGGTCACCGGCTCCCTCGTGCAGTGGCTGCGAGACAATCTGGGAATGATCAGTACCCCCGAGGAAATCGAGACGCTTGCCAAAACGGTCGATGACAATGGCGGCGCCTACTTCGTGCCCGCCTTCTCCGGACTCTTCCCGCCGAACTGGCGCTCGGACGCCCGTGGTGCCCTCGTCGGCCTGGCCCGATTCGTGGACAAGGGCCACATCTACCGCGCCGCCCTCGAGGCGACCGCGTTTCAGACCCGGAAGGTCCTGGACGCGGTTAACGCCGACTCGGGTGTTCCATTGACCGAGCTGAAGGTTGACGGGGGCATGATCGGCAACAACACGCTGATGCAGTTCCAGGCCGACATCATCGGCGTGCCAGCGGTGCGAACGGTCGTGGCCGAAACCACGGCTCTGGGCGCCGCGTACGCCGCCGGACTGGCGGTCGGGTTCTGGGGTGACCTTGACGAACTGCGGGCCAACTGGCGGGAGGACAGCCGGTGGACCCCGCAAATGGGCGAAGAAGAGCCGAACCGACAGATGCGCAACTGGAAAGAGGCCATTACCAAGACGTTCGGCTGGGTTGACGAAGACGTCGTCAAGCTCGTCTCGTTTTGTCTGGGCCAGCCGGGTCACACCCGACTGGCCGCGACCCACTCAGCGAGCTTGGCCGTGGCCGCACCGGAGTCGACTGCCTCCGCGGCCACAGTAATTTTAGTGCGAAAGCGCTCGATAATATTGACTTGAGACTGCGCGGGATCGTTTGCAAGGTCAAACGCGACCAGGCCGGCGGCCGCGTTCAGCAGGACGATGTCACGCACCGCACCGACCTCACCGGCCAGCACTGAATGAACGACGGCCGCATTGTGCTCAGCGTCCCCGCCAACGAGCTCATTGATCGAGGCCCGTCGGATTCCTAGGTCACGCGGATCGATGTCGTGCTCCGTCACCAGGCCCCGCGACACCTCCCAGACATGGCTGTGGCCCGTCGTGGTCAGCTCATCGAGACCGTCGTCACCGCGGAAGACCAGGGCCGTCGCCCCGCGTGTCTGGAATACACCCACGATGAGCGGAACTCGGTCCAGGTTTGCGACTCCCACTGCTGACGCCTCGGGACGGGCCGGATTGCACAACGGGCCGAGGTAGTTGAACACCGTGGGGATGCCGAGCTCCTTGCGCGCAAGCGCTGCGTGGCGGAACCCCGGGTGAAAAGCGGCAGCGAAGGCGAAGGTGATCCCGGCCGTGTCCAGAATGGCAGCAACCTTGTCGGCAGACAGTGACAGGTCAATGCCGAGGGCAGCAAGCACGTCCGACGAACCGGACGCCGAGCTTGAGGCCCGGTTGCCGTGTTTGATCACGGGAACGCCGACCCCGGCGCAGACGATGGAGGCCATCGTCGAGATGTTGACGGTGCCGAACCGATCCCCACCAGTGCCGACGATGTCCAGGGCCATCGGGTTCACCGCCAGCGGTACGGCATGGTCGAGGATCGCATCCCGAAACCCGACGATTTCGTCCACGGTTTCGCCCTTGGCGCGCAGGGCTACGAGGAAGCCGGCCAGCTGCGCCGGAGTTGCCTCCCCCAGCATGACCTGCTCCATGCTCCACGCGGCATCGGAGACGCTGAGGTCCTTCCCCGAAAGCAGAGCACTTAGGACGTTTGGCCAGGACTGAATTTCAAGCATGGATCGATTTTAGCGAGATCGACGATCCGTCCCGAATTCGCTTCCCGGGGCGCGTTTGTTCCAATCAGGTAGTCATTCCGGTAATTGAGCGACAGGTCCGCCCCGATGACAATAACCGATACGCAAATCGGCCATAATAGAAGAGTGACGAGTCCATCAATTACTTACGCGGTCAATGCGCCCGTTGTTAACCGGCCCAACAGCGTGGCTGTTGGCACTATCGTCTGGTTGGGCAGCGAAGTCATGTTCTTCGCCGGGCTCTTCGCCATCTACTTCACGCTGCGGTCGACGTCGCCTGAATTGTGGTTATTCGAGACGGAGAAGCACGGCTTCGGATTCGCCCTTGTGAACACACTGATCCTCGTGTCCTCTTCGGTGACCTGCCAGTTCGGAGTGTTTGCGGCAGAACGCCTGCAATCACGTTCGACCGGATGGAAACCGAGCCAGTGGGGCATGGTCGAGTGGTTCTTCCTCACCTACGCCCTCGGCGCCATATTCGTGTCCGGTCAGGTCTTCGAGTACGCGACTCTCGTTTCCGAGGGCGTCTCGCTTACCAGCAACGCGTACGGATCCGCATTCTACCTCACCACCGGTTTCCACGGTATTCACGTGACTGCCGGCCTGATCGCGTTCCTGCTCGTCATCGGGCGCGCCTTCGCGGTCAAGAACTTCGGTCACAAGGAAGCAACGAGCGCCATCGTCGTGTCGTACTACTGGCACTTCGTCGACGTTGTCTGGATCGGGCTGTTCCTCGTCATTTACGTTCTTAAATAGAAAGTCGGAGTGGACACCACGTATGACCACGATTAGCACACCGAAGCAGTCCGACGGTCGCAAAGCCGGCCGTCGCAGCCCGCTTGCCAGCGTCGCCCTCATCGCGATCGGACTCCTCTTCACCGGAGGCGCATACGCGGCTTTCAGCACGAGCACGGCCAGTGCGGAGACGAACGCTGCGTCGCAGCAAACCGTCGGGGAAGGGCAGAAACTCTTTGCGGCCAACTGCGCCACCTGTCACGGATTGGAAGCAGCGGGCACCAATGCTGGCCCCAGCCTGATCGGCGTCGGCGCTGCATCGGTCGACTTCCAGGTGGGCACCGGACGCATGCCGATGCAGTTGAACGGACCGCAGGCTGAGAAGAAGGCGGTCCAGTTCACAGACGAGCAGATCGTGTCGCTCGCCGCTTACGTGGCGTCCCTTGCGCCGGGTCCGGCACTTCCGGATCCGTCTCTCCTCGACGCCGAGGGCGATGCCGCCAAGGGCGCCGAGTTGTTCCGCATCAACTGCGCAATGTGCCACAACGTCGCCGGCGCCGGTGGTGCCCTCACTCAGGGCAAGTATGCGCCTGCCCTGGCCGGGGTTACGGAGAAGCACATCTACGAGGCCATGGTCACCGGCCCGCAGAACATGCCCGTGTTCAACGACATGAACATTTCCCCGGAGAGCAAGCGGGACATCATTACGTACCTCAAGTACCTGGACAACAACCCGTCCCCCGGTGGATTCGCTCTGGGCGCCCTCGGACCGGTCTCGGAAGGTCTTTTCCTCTGGATCTTCGGTCTTGGATCGATCGTTGCCCTGACGGTGTGGATCACCGCCAAGTCGAACTGATCACCGACCAGGTCTGACACAAACTGTTTTATGAGAATTCCGATGAAGGAGAACAATGGCCAAGGACGATAACAGCGGGAAGGACTTGACCGCTGCTGACTCGTCGAGCGTCGGGCATGAGGGGGCTCCCGCAGGCACCGCCGTCGTCGTACGGGATGCCGTGGCCAATCCGGGTCTCCCCCCACACCGACCGCGCGTCACCGACCTCAACCCCAGCGCGGAGCGTCGCGCCGAGCGAACCGTCTACACGCTCTTTTACCTGTCGATCGTGGGCAGTGTGTTCGCGATCGTGGCGTATATGGTCTTCCCGATCATCCCTGAGGAACCGGATTCGGTTCGTCTGAACAACCTCTTCATTGGTCTCGGCCTCACTCTCGCCCTGCTGGCAATCGGCATCGGCGCCGTGCACTGGGGCAAGGCGCTCATGTTCGACCACGAAGGCGTCGACGAGCGCCACCCGGTGCGGGGGTCGGACGAGACCCGCGAACGCGCGGTCGAGATCTTTCACGAGGCCAATGTTGAATCGGGCATCGGTCGCCGTACGCTCATCCGAAACAGCCTCATCGGTGCCTTGATCGCCTTTCCGCTGCCGGCCGTCGTGCTGTTCCGCGGCTTGGGCCCGCAGGACACCAATCCGGCTGCAGCTCTCGAACACACCATGTGGAAGAAGGGCACCAGGCTCGCGATCGACCCCACGGGCACACCTATCAAGGCCTCCGACGTCACCCTCGGCTCGGCCTTCCACGTTATTCCCGAAGGACTGCAGGACCTCGGCCACGGCAAACTCGAAGAGAAGGCCAAGGCCGCAGTTCTTCTGATGAGGCTGAAGCCGGAAGACATCAATGAGCCCGCCGACAAGAAGGACTGGTCGTACGACGGCATTGTCGCCTACTCAAAGATCTGCACGCACGTCGGATGCCCGGTCGCGCTCTATGAACAGCAGACCCACACGCTCCTGTGCCCCTGTCACCAGTCGCAGTTCGATGTGACGAACCAGTGCGAAGTCATCTTCGGACCGGCCAAGCGCCCGTTGCCGCAGCTGCCCATCACGGTAGACTCCGAGGGATATCTCATTGCACAAAGCGATTTCACTGAACCCGTCGGACCGAGCTTCTGGGAGCGGAATTGAGCACTACAACTACGACTACTGACTTGGTCGAAACAAAGAAGTCCGGTGGCCTCACCGGGGCCGCCGCGAACTACATCGACGAGCGCACCAGCATTTCGACCGCGGTTAAGGAACTGGGTCGCAAGATCTTCCCCGACCACTGGTCTTTCCTGCTCGGTGAGGTTGCCCTCTACAGCTTCGTCATCATCCTGTTGTCCGGTTCGTTCCTCACGTTCTTCTTCAGCGCTTCGATGACGCCGGTGGAGTACGACGGTTCGTACATGCCACTCAAGGGTGTGGAGATGTCTGCCGCGATGGCATCCTCCCTGGACATCTCCTTTGATATTCGTGGCGGGCTCCTCATGCGCCAGGTCCACCACTGGGCAGCACTGCTCTTCGTGGCTGCAATCGGCTTGCACATGCTCCGCATCTACTTCACCGGTGCGTTCCGCAAGCCGCGCGAGCTCAACTGGGTCATCGGGTTTGTTCTGTTCATCCTGGCCATGGCCGAAGGATTCACCGGGTACTCCCTCCCCGACGACCTGCTCTCCGGAAACGGCTTGCGTATCATTGACGGAATGGTCAAGGGCATCCCGCTGGTCGGAACCTGGATTTCGTTCCTCCTCTTTGGCGGAGAGTTCCCGGGCGAGGCGATCGTTGGACGCTTGTACTCCCTCCACATTCTGCTGCTGCCGGCCATTATCGTGGCTTTGATCGCGATGCACCTGCTCTTCGTCGTCGTACACAAGCACACGCAGTACCCCGGTGCCGGACGCACCAACCAGAATGTAGTCGGCTACCCGGTTCTTCCCGTGTACGCGGCCAAGGCCGGTGGCTTCTTCTTCATCGTCTTCGGCATCGTGATGCTGATGGCGTCGCTGTTTACGATCAACCCCATCTGGAACTACGGTCCCTACGATCCCTCCCCCGTTTCGGCCGGAACTCAGCCGGACTGGTACATCGGTTTTGCTGACGGCGCCCTGCGCCTGATCCCGCCGGGACTCGAGATGGTCTGGCTGGATCGCACCTGGTCCTTCAACATCCTGATCCCGTTGGTTTCGCTGGGCCTGTTCATCCTGGTCGTGCTTATCTACCCGTTCATCGAGGGGTGGGTCACCGGAGACAAGCGTGAGCACCACATCCTCGACCGTCCCCGGAACGCCCCGACACGCACCGCGATCGGTGCCGCCGGGGTCACGTTTTACGCGGCGCTGTGGGCCACGGCCTCCTCGGACATCATCGCAACGCACTTCAAGGTGACGATGGAAGGCGTAATCCACACCATGCAGTTCCTGGTGATTGTGGGGCCCTTCATCGCCTTCTTCGTGACGAAACGCATCTGCCTGGCTTTGCAGAAAAAGGACCGTGAGATCGTTCTGCACGGTTACGAGTCCGGGCGTATCGTGCGTCTACCCGGTGGCGAGTACATCGAGGTTCACCAGCCCGTTGATGAATACGAGCGCTGGAAGCTGGTCAGCTACAACGACTACAAGCCGCTCATGATCCGCCCGAACGCCAAGGGCAAAATCACGGTGGGCCAAAAGGCTCGTGCCGGACTGTCCCGCTGGTTCTTCGAGGACCGGATCGAACCGGTATCGACCACTGAACTCGTACGGACGCACGACCACCACCACTAGGCTCCGGCCGCGAACACAGAACGGGCATCGATGTCCCTCCAGACCCTGTCGGAGTGGCTTCGGTGCCCGAACTGTTTTCTTCCGCTGTCCCCCGCCGAGCCGCTGACGCTGCGCTGCGGGGCCGGTCACTCCTTCGACGTGAACAAGCGCGGATACGTGTCACTGGCAGGCGGTTCGCGCCGGCTGATCGGCGATAGCGTCGCGATGGTCGACGCGAGAGCACTTTTCCTCGAGACCGGCTGGTACGAGCCGCTGCGCAGCCGCCTTGCTGAGCGGGTGGCGGCTGAGAACCCCTCCCGGGTCATGGACATCGGCTGTGGAACCGGATACTACTTGCAGGGGGTTTTCGCGCTCTGTCCAGATGCGCGCGCCCTGGGAATAGACCTTTCCCCCGTGGCGGTCGGGCGCACAGTGAGCGGCCGGGACAACATCGACGGGCTCGTGGCGGATGTCTGGTCCCCGCTGCCAGTGCGGGACGCATCAGCAGATGTACTCCTTAACGTATTCGCTCCCCGGAACCCGTCTGAATTTCACCGGGTCCTGCGCGAAGACGGTCTGCTCGTCGTCGTCGTGCCGCACGCGTCCCACCTGCAGGAGTTCAGGGCGTCCGGTCTGGCGTTGGACGTGCCCGCGAACAAAGGCGAGCACCTGTCCGAGGCGCTGTCCCCCGCCTTCGAACTGGAAACACGGGACGAGTTGTCGTCTTCGCTGCGCCTCAACCCGGCCCAGGCATCCGCTCTGATCGGGATGGGTCCGTCAGCTCACCACACGGATTTCGACGCGCTAACGGTCCATCTCAGCGGCGTGCAGACCGTCACGGCGTCCTTCGAGTTACTCGGCTACCGTCGCATCACGATCTGAAGCCCGGCAGCCACGCGTAGCGTCCCACGACCTGAGCGAATTCGACGGAGATTCTGGCAGAATCGCACCCCGACGGGCCGGAAAGACGCGTATACCGGAGAATCTCCGTGGCATTCGTTCGAGGCCGTGCGGGCGGGAACTGTGGATCAGGCTGCGTGGACCTGGGAAATTGCCCGAACGTGTCACTCCGAAGCGATGTGCCGGGCATGAACACAGGCGGCGCCCAGAACCTGGGTTCTGGACGCCGCCGCTTGTGCCTGAAGCACGTATTCGGTTCGGATCAGCGAGCGAAATTGCCCCGATAGTACTCGTATACCCAGCCGACGAGGCAGATGACCCCGATGCCCAACGCGATGATCGAGATCCACACGCCGACAGCCAGCCCCATGAAGAGCAGAGCAGCACTGGCAGCCAAGAGGATGGGCCACCAGCTCCACGGGCTGTAAAAACCAACCTCAGGGTCGCCGTCGTCGATATTCGCGTCAAGACGATCTTCAGGAAGCTCGCCACCCTGAGCACTGTGCACCCGGCTCAGGTAGAACGCGACGAAGCTGAAGAAGATCGCGCACAGGCCGAGTGTGAACGTCCCCGCCCACTCGATCTTGTTCTGGTTAGGGTCAAGAAGACCCCAGACCACATAGGCCGTCGTGACCACCACGAAGAACCCGCTCAGAACCCAAAGGAGATTGACGTTGGCTCTCATTTACTTCGTCCTTTTCGACGCTACGTCGTACGTGGGGGCATCCGGGGCGTCCTTCGCCGGCCCGATTCCGACTGTCATGGGCGCCTCCGGGTGGTTCAGGTCAAACGCGGGGCGCTCGGACCGGATGCGCGGGATGGAGGTGAAGTTGTGGCGCGGCGGCGGGCATGAGGTAGCCCACTCGAGCGAGCCGCCGTGGCCCCACGGGTCGTTCACGGTGACCTGCGGTGCCTTACGGGCGGTGATATAGACGTTCAGGAAGAACGGGATCATCGAGATCGCGAGAATGACCGAACCGACCGTGGACAACTGGTTCATCCAGGTGAAGCCGTCTTCGGGCAGGTACGACGCGTACCGACGCGGCATGCCGACGACGCCCAGCCAGTGCTGCACCAGGAAGGTGGTGTGGAAACCGATGAAGAGGAACCAGAAGTGCCACTTGCCGAGGCTCTCATTGAGCATCTTGCCGGTCCACTTCGGCCACCAGAAGTAGAACCCGCTGAACATCGCGAATACCACGGTTCCAAAGATGACGTAGTGGAAGTGCGCGACGACGAAATAGGTGTCCGAGACGTGGAAGTCGAGCGGCGGTGAGGCAAGGATGACGCCGGTGAGGCCACCGAAGGTGAAGGTGACCAGGAAGCCGAGGGCCCACAACATGGGCGTTTCGAAGGTCAGCGAGCCACGCCACATGGTGCCGATCCAGTTGAAGATCTTCACCCCGGTCGGAACGGCGATCAGCATGGTCATCAGGGAGAAGAACGGCAGCAGGACAGAGCCGGTGACGTACATGTGGTGCGCCCAGACCGCCACGGACAGCGCCGCGATGGAGATGGTCGCGTAGATGAGGGTCTTGTATCCAAAGATCGGCTTGCGGCTGAAGACCGGGAAGACTTCCGAAACGATGCCGAAGAACGGCAGCGCGATGATGTACACCTCAGGGTGACCGAAGAACCAGAACAGGTGCTGCCACAGGATGGCTCCACCGTTGGCCGGATCGTAGATGTGCGAGAGGAAAATGCGGTCGGACGCGGCGGCCAGAAGGGCTGCGGCGAGAACGGGGAAGGCCATCAGGATGAGGATCGACGTGACCATGGTGTTCCACGTGAAGATCGGCATCCGGAACATGGTCATTCCGGGGGCGCGCATCGTGATTACCGTGGTGATGAAGTTCACGGCGCCGAGAATGGTGCCGAAGCCGCTCAGCCCAAGCCCGACCATCCACAGGTTGCCACCGACGCCTGGGGAGAACGTCGTACTGGCCAGAGGCTGATAGGCGAACCAGCCGAAGGATGCGGCACCCTGCGGAGTGAGGAATCCACCGACGGCGACGAGACTGCCGAAGAAGAAGGCCCAGAAGGAAAAGGCGTTCAACCGGGGGAAGGCCACGTCGGGGGCGCCGATCTGCAGCGGCATGAGGGAGTTGGCGAACCCGAAGAACAGAGGCGTAGCGAACATCAGCAGCATGATCGTGCCGTGCATTGTGAAGAGCTGGTTGTACTGCTCCTTCGTCTGGACGACCTCGAGGCCGGGGGCGAAAAGCTGTGCGCGGATCACCAGTGCCATGACACCGGCAAGACAGAAGTAGACGAACGACGTGATCAGGTACATGTACCCGATGACTTTGTGGTCAGTGGAGGTGATCCACCGGACGATGACGTTGCCCTTGCGCTCGACACCGGTGGGCCGACGCGGGGCAGTGGGGGCTGCCGGCGCGGAAGGTGCCGTAGTGGTAGTAGTAGTCATGGACTAGTTGCCCTCCTGCTCGGTTGGTGCTGTCGTTCCTGGCAGATTTTGGTTGCGTGCGTAATCGAGGCCGAGCTGGCCGTCGTTGCCTGCAGCACGCAGGGAGTCGATGTACGACTCGTAGTCTGCCTCGGACACGACCTCGACCGTGAAGAGCATCAGCGAGTGATTCTCGCCGCACAGTTCGGCACACTTTCCGTCATAGGTGCCGATGCGCTCCGGGATGATCGACATGTAGTTGGTCTTGCCGGGGATCATGTCTTTTTTGTACAGGAAGTCAACGACCCAGAATGAGTGGATGACGTCGCGGGCGTCGAGCGCCAGTTCAACCTTCTGGCCGACCGGTAGGACGAGCGTGGGGATCTCGGACTGAACCAGCGAACCGGCGGGGCCGTCGACGTCGGGCTGGCCTTGAATGCCGGCACTGTAGACGTCTTCGTTGACGTAGTTGAAGTCCCAAGCCCACTGCTTGCCGATGACCTGGATTTTGACCTCCGGCTCATCGAAACGAGCCTCGATCTCTGCCTGGTCCCGCGCGGTGAAGGCGAAGAAGCCGACCACGAGAATAAGGGGAACGACCGTGTAGAAAATCTCGATCGGCATGTTGTAACGAAGCTGCACCGGAAGGCCGGTCTGACCCTTGCGGCGGCGGTAGACAACGACGGCCCAGATGATGAGCCCCCAGGTGATGAGCCCCACAATCATCAGAACGATCCACGACGTGGTCCACAGCCCGGAGATGCGCTCCGTCTGGTTGGTTACCGCCGGCTCACCCTCGATGAAGCCGGGGAGGTAGCCATGAAGCTGGGCTTGCGAGCAACCTGCGAGAACGAGGGCCAACGACGCTGCGATCGGAATTGCAGCCCATCGGAGACGATGGTTTTTGCGCACCAGTAACCTTTCGGTGAGACTCGACGACACTTAACTGGAAGTGCTTCTATAGACTTCCAGCCTACTGCGGGTGGCACGTTCCGTTGTGCAAGAACCGGCCTCCGAGATAACGAATTCGCCGCCAGTCATAGTATTTGCGGAGATACGAGCCCGACGCGCTTTGTCTGGCGCCGGTGGGTCAGCTGAAGGAATCTCCACATGCGCAGCTTCCGCCGGCGTTCGGATTGTCGATCGTGAACCCCTGCTTTTGAATGGTGTCCTCGAAGTCGATGGATGCCCCGTCCAGGTAGGGGACACTCATTTTGTCAACGACGATCTCTACCCCATCGAAGTCGACGAGAGCGTCACCGTCGAGTAGCCTCTCGTCGAAGTAGAGCTGGTAGATGAGGCCGGAGCAGCCGCCGGGTTGAACGGCAACGCGCAGGCGAAGGTCCTCGCGGCCTTCCTGGGCGAGCAGGGTGCGTACCTTGTCAGCGGCGGTGGCGCTCAGGCCAACGCCATGGGCGGCTGTGCTGGCGACGACTGTGTCGGTCATGGTGCTCCTCAGTGTTCGAGTCGTTTTCACACGGTTTTTCGCGGCGGCTGGATGTCCGGTGGTGGCCACGAAGATTGTACCGACCACAACCGGGAATACACCCTCTGCATTCCCGGATTTCTGCGCTCTCGGTCGGGTCAGCTCCCGGTGCGCTGATTCAGACGGCCGAGTAGGAAGGCCTCACTGAGGATGGCCCGCTTGAACACTCCGAGATGCAGAGATTCGTTGGGGCTGTGCGCCCTGGAATCCGGGTCCTCGACCCCGGTGACCAAGATCTGAGCCTCCGGAAACACCCGCACCAGGTCGGCGATGAAGGGGATGGACCCGCCGACGCCGATGTCCACCGGGCTTTCGCCCCAGGCTTCGGCCATGGCGCTCCGCGTCTCAGCGACGGCCCAGCCGCCCGTGTCGACCAGGAAGGCCTCCCCCGTGTCGACGTCATCGATGTCGATTCGGGCGCCGAATGGAGCCTTGGCGTGCAGATGCGCCTCGAGCGCACGGAACGCTTCGTCCGCCGACTGACCGGGAGCGATCCGGGTGCTTAAGCGAACGGTGACGGCCGGGGTGAGCGTGTTCGACGCGTTGGCCACGGACGGCGCGTCGATCCCGGTGATTGTGATGGCCGGCTGGGACCAGATCCGGCTGAGCACCGAGCCGTGACCGATCGGGCCGACGCCGTCGGTGAGCCCGGTTTCCAGGCGGAGCTGCTCCACCGAGTAGTCCGGAGTCGGAACATCGATGCTCGTCAGCCCGCGGACCGCGACGGCGCCGTCGTCGGCGTACAGGCTGTCGAGCAGACGAACGACGGCCATCATTGCGTCGGGAACCGCTCCCCCGAACATGCCCGAGTGCGACGCGTGGTCAAGGGTGCGTACCGTCAGTCGGAACGTGACATTGCCGCGCAGCGCCGTGGTCAGTGCGGGGGTGTTGATGTCCCAGTTGTTCGAATCTGCGACGACGATGGCGTCCGCGCGCAGGGACTCCCGGTTCTCCTCCAGGAAGGTGGTGAAGGACCGGCTGCCGAACTCTTCCTCGCCTTCGATGAAGAGCGCCAGGCCGAGGTCGAAATCGGGTCCTTCTGCTTCCACGAGAGCTCGGATCGACGCGATGTGGGCCATGACTCCCGCCTTGTCGTCCGCCGCACCGCGTCCGTAGAGGCGGTCGCCACGCACGGTCGGTTCGAACGGGTTGGAGTCCCAGTCCGCATCCTGGCCGGGGGGTTGCACATCGTGGTGCGCATAGAGCAGAACCGTCGGGCGCCCGTTGCGTGCCGCGCGCGTGGCCAAAACGGCCGGATGGCCGAGTTCGGCACCGCCCGGGATCCCGGCTCGCTTGATCTCGACCGATTCGAACACCCCGAGGTCGCGGACCAGGACCGCGACGGCATCCGCGCTGGTGGCCACCTGAAGTGCGTCGAAGGCATCCCAGGAGACGGAGGGAATCCGCACCAGGGAGCACAGGTCGGCAATGGTCGTGGGAAGGCCGCGTTCGACTGCCGCACGAAGAGCCGGGGCGGCCGGTGAGATTGCCGGGGGCGCTGTTTCTTGAATATCGGTCATCAGGTAATCTTAAGGCAACCAATTGCAAGGAACTGATGTGGCTAAGCCTGTGAACCCAGACGCACAACCATCCATGGAGACCCCGGACGAGACCAGGTCTCGCCTCGCGGCCACCCACCCTGTCGGCAAAGGGCAGGCGACGCCCAGCCGCAAGCAGCAAGAGGCTCTGAATCGGCGCCCGCTTGTTCCAGATGACCGCAAGCTCGCGGCCAAGCAGGCCAGAGGCAAGGCCGCCGAGGCTCGCGAGCGTGCCCGGGTGGGTATGGCTGCCGGAGATGAGAAGTTCCTCCCCGTGCGCGACCGCGGTATGCAGAAGCGCTTCGTGCGCGACTTTGTCGACGCCCGCTTCAACGTGGGCGAATTCATGATTCCGGTGATGTTTCTGGTCATCCTGCTCAGCGTATTCCCCGACGCGGCCGTGCAGACGTACGGAATCCTGGCCCTGTGGGCCTTCGTCATCGTCGCCGTTGTCGACTCCGTCATCCTGGGCTTTATCGTCACGCGCAAGCTCAATGCCAAGTTCGGCGCTGAGAAAGCCGAGCGTGTGCGCTGGTACGCAGCGATGCGTGCACTGCAACTGCGTGTGCTTCGCCTGCCGAAACCACAGGTCAAGCGCGGCCGCTACCCCGCCTGACGCCGGAACTTCTCACGCGCTCAGGCGGAGAAGGTCCCCGACCTGATCAAGGGCACGCGGAGTTCCTCGTCCGTCAGCGATCCGTGCTGACCGACCATCGAACGTGCGGACTGATTCGGCTCGCGGGAGTCGTAGTAGGCGATGAGCTTGCGCGCGGCCACGATCACGTCGCCGATGCGAGGCAAAACCTCGGGTGCAACATCGCCGAACAGCCCGGAATCGACTGCTTCCGCGCGGCTGAAGACCCAGGCGCGGTGGCCTTCAATACCGCGCCACGTATCGGCGAGGGCCGCGCCTGAGTCGGAACCGAGTTCGGGTTCGAGGTAGAGGTGCAGGCACCGGGGATCCCCGCCGATGTGGCGGACGCCGCCGATGAGTTCGGGGACCGTGTCGAAGAGCACGTGTCTGGTCATCGGGACGTCGATGATTCCGTGGTCGGCCGTGACCAGGAGACCCTCATCGGCTTTCAGTGCGGCTGCGAAGCGGGCGGCCACGCCGTCGAGGTTCTCCAGCGCGGCCAACCACCGTTCGGACTCCCAGCCGTGCGCGTGGGCGGCCACATCCAGCTCGGGGACGTAGACGTAGACGAGGGCGCGCGGCTCGGTGTCCAGAAGGTGTCGCGCGGCGGCAAACCTGTCGGACACGCTCTCCGCGGGTACGTAGTGCGCGCCGCGAAGCGCCGCCTGGGTGAAGCCGGATGTGGTGTACCGGCGGGGTCCGATGGCGAAACCGCGGATGCCGGCATCCGCGGCCCGTTCGAAGACGGTGCGCGCACGCTGCCAGGTCTCCGGTCGCATGTCGTCGTCCCAGCCGGTCAGCTGGTTCACCACACGGTCCCGGTCGGCGTCTCGGACCCGGTAGCCGACGAGTCCGTGCTGCCCGGGTGCGACACCCGTGGTAAGGGTCGTGATGCCTGCAGCCGTGGTGGATGGGAAGACGCCGTCGACCACGCTGGACTTGGTCAGTAGCGAGTTCAGGAATCGGGCGTGCCCAGGACGGGCTCGGAGGGAACTGACGCCGAGGCCGTCCGCCAGAAGGACGACCGCCTTGTTCGTCTGGCCGAGGTCCAGAATGTTGGAAAGGCCCTCGATCGATGACAGGGAACTTGTGAGAACGTCGGCAAGGCGCAGGGTGCCGAATTGGCGGGCCGGTAGCATGGGGGGCATCGTGCCAAGTCTGACATAGACAGGGCCGGATCGATCCAGCGCCTACCCGACAGCGCGCGTCCCTCAACGCACGCCTCACCAGAATTCACGAATGAGCCGTTCAGACAGCACCACGCCCGCCACGTTCACCGAGCGCATCGAAGACGTCGATGTCTCCACCGAGATGCAGGGCTCGTTCCTCGAATACGCCTACTCGGTCATCTACTCCCGGGCGCTCCCGGACGCCCGGGACGGGCTCAAGCCAGTGCAACGGCGCATCCTGTATCAGATGAGCGAGATGGGGCTCCGCCCCGATCGCGGCCACGTCAAGTCGGCGCGGGTCGTCGGCGAGGTCATGGGAAAGCTGCATCCGCATGGCGACACCGCGATCTATGACGCTCTCGTGCGCATGGCGCAGGCGTTCACGCTCCGGGTCCCTTTGATCGACGGCCACGGCAACTTTGGCTCGCTCGATGACGGGCCGGCCGCCCCGCGGTACACCGAGGCCAGGCTGGCCGCGCCGGCCCTGGCCATGACGGAAAACCTCGACGAAGACGTCGTCGACTTCGTACCCAACTACGACAACCAGCTCACCCAGCCGGACGTTCTCCCGGCCGCCTACCCCAACCTGCTCGTCAACGGCGCGAGCGGTATCGCCGTCGGCATGGCCACCAACATGGCTCCGCACAACCTGATCGAGGTCGTCGGCGCGGCGCGGCATCTGCTCGCCCACCCAGACGCGACCCTCGAGGACCTGATGGAGTTCGTCCCGGGGCCTGACCTGCCCACCGGCGGCACGATCGTCGGGCTGACGGGAATCATGGATGCCTACGCCACCGGGCGCGGCAGTTTCAAGACCCGGGCGCGGGTATCCGTCGAAGCCATCACCGCCCGCAAGGCCGGTCTCGTGGTCACCGAACTTCCCTATCTGGTCGGGCCCGAGCGGGTCATCGAGAAGATCAAGGACGGGGTCAATTCCAAGAAGCTCAGTGGCATCTCCGATGTCACCGATCTGACGGACCGCACCAAGGGACTCCGTCTCGTCATCGGGATCAAGACCGGTTTCAGCCCGGAGGCCGTGCTCGAGCAGTTGTACCGGGTGACCCCGCTCGAGGACTCCTTCAACATCAACGCGGTGGCCCTCGTCGACGGCGGCCCGCAGACACTGGGTCTGCGGGAACTCCTGCTCGTCTACATCGGACACCGAATCGAGGTCGTGACCCGGCGCTCGGCCTACCGACTGGCCCGACGAACGGAGCGTCTGCATCTCGTCGAAGGCCTACTGGTGGCAATCCTGGACATCGACGAGGTGATCCAGGTCATCCGCGCCAGCGACGACAGCGAGCAGGCGCGCGCCAAGCTGATCGACGTTTTCGACCTGAGCCAGATTCAAGCCGAGTACATTCTCGAGCTCCGCCTGCGGCGCCTGACCCGCTTCTCACGCATCGAACTCGAAACCGAGCGGGATCAGCTGCTGGCGGAGATCGCGGCGCTGAAGAAGCTTCTCGGCAGCAGGGCCTCCATCCGCACCCTGGTGTCCGACGAACTGGCCTCGGTGGCCGAGCGTTTCGGCACGCCGAGGCGAACCCTGTTGACCGAGGCCAAGGCGAATGTCGCCGGCGCCAACAGCGCCGCCGCCAAGCGGAAGGCCGCCATCCTCGAGGTGACGGACACCCCGACCCGGGTCTACCTCAGCGTGACGGGCAAGATCGCCCGGGTGGAGATTCCGGCCGGCACCACTGTCCAGCCGGAGCGGGTCACGCCGGCTCAGAGGCGCAGCAAGCATGATGCCGTCCTGTCCGTTCTGGACACGACCAGTCGCACGGAGATCGGAGCGGTCACCAACCTGGGACGGCTCATCCGCTTCTCCCCCGTCGACCTCCCCTTGCTGCCGCCGACCTCGGTCCAGCTCGGGGCCGGCGTACGCGTGCGCGACTACCTGGCCCTGCCCAACACGGCGGAGAAGATCGTCGCGCTCGTCGCGCTCGATTCCAAGCATTCGATCGTTCTCGGGACCAGACAGGGCATCGTGAAGCGCGTCACCCCCGGCGACTGGGCAAACAAACCCGATTTCGAGATCATCGCGCTGAAGCTCAATGACATGGTGGTCGGCGCGGCGCAGGGTGCGGAAGACGACGAACTCGTCTTCATCGCCTCCGACTCACAGCTGTTGCGTTTTCCTGCCGGGTCGGTGCGCCCGCAGGGGCGCACCGCCGGCGGTATGGCGGGCATCAAACTGGCCACGGACGCGCACGTGGTGTATTTCACCAGCGTGGAAACGCACGGCGCTGCGGCGCTCGTGGTTGCGACCGTCGCGACCGGCAGCCACACCCTGCCCGGAACAGACCCGGGCAGCGCCAAAGTGTCCGACTTCTCCGAGTACCCGGCGAAAGGCCGGGGAACGGGTGGGGTGCGCTCCCAGCGGTTCCTGAAAGGCGAGGACACCGTCTCCGTCGCGTGGGTGGGGCCTCTGCCGGCCCGGGCGGTCGCGTCGGACGGCACACCCCGCATGCTTCCTGAATCAGGGTCGCGACGTGATGCGTCCGGGGCCATGCTCGACTCCGTGATCGGCGCCATCGGCGCCCGGATCGGCTGACGCCCGAGCGCGATCTCCAGCCATGTGCGGAGGGTGGTGCGTTATGGTGGCCAGATGACACACCTCGACGATTCCGTCATTCTCGTCCTCGGCGCCTCGGGGGGTCTGGGAAGTGAAATTGCCCGACTTCTGGCTGCCGGCGGCGCCCGACTCGTCCTGAGCGGGCGCAACCAGGCGAAACTTGAGGCGCTCTCGATTCCCGGAACCCCGCTCGCCGCCGACCTCACCGATCCGGACGCAATCACGACTCTCGTCGCCGACGCGATCAGCGTGAACGGACGGCTCGACGGCATCGTCAACGCGTCGGGGGTCGTTGCCTTCGGACCGGCGATCGAGGTGAGCGATGAGACGCTCGCCGAGCTGTTCGCCGTGAACACGCTGGCACCGATCCGCCTGCTCCGTGCGGCTCGGGCCGCGCTGAGCGAATCCGCAGAGCAGGGGCGAGAGCCCTTTATCGTCACCCTCAGCGGCGTCGTCAGCGAGAGCCCCACTGCCAACCTCGCCGCATACTCGGCGTCCAAGGCCGCCCTCGCTGCCTTCGGCCAGGCCGCCGGCCGGGAACTGCGGCGTAGCGGCATCCGCATTCTGGACGCGCGGCCCGGTCACACCGAGACCGAACTCTCCACTCACCCGATCTCCGGAATCGCCCCCCGCCTGCCGGCCGGCTACCCTCCGGTCGTCGTCGCCCAACGCGTCGTCGACGCCATCATCAACGGCGAACGCGACCTGGCGAGCACATCGTTCCACTCGTAGCCCCCCGGTCTGGGGCGTCACACGTCGATACGGTCGCGACTCAGTTTGTCCGAGCTCTCGATGATGAATTCCTTGCGCGGCGCGACGTCGTTGCCCATCAGGAGCTCGAAGACGTTTCCGGCCATCTCCGCGTCGGCGACCCGCACGCGGCGCAGCGTGCGATGCGCCCGCTCCATCGTCGTCGTCGCGAGCTGGTCGGCATCCATTTCGCCGAGGCCCTTGTAGCGCTGGATCGGATCCTGGTAGCGCTTGCCGCTTTTCTTGAGTCCGGCGAGCACGGCCTGAAGCTCCACCTCCGAATATGTGTAGATGGTCTCGTTCGGCTTCGTGCCCGGGTTCATCACCACGACCCGGTGGAGCGGCGGTACGGCCGCGAAAACGCGTCCCTCCGTGATCATCGGGCGCATGTAGCGGAAGAACAGAGTGAGCAGCAGCGTGCGGATGTGCGCGCCGTCGACATCCGCGTCGCTCATGATGATGACCTTGCCGTAGCGCGCGGCTGACAGGTCGAAACTTCGTCCGGACCCGGCGCCGATCACCTGGATGATCGACGCGCACTCGACGTTCGACAGCATGTCGGCAACGGATGCCTTTTGCACGTTCAGGATCTTGCCGCGAATGGGGAGGAGTGCCTGGTGCTCGCTGTCCCGGGCGAGCTTGGCCGTGCCCAGGGCGGAATCTCCTTCGACGATGAAGAGCTCGCTCGTCGAGACATCATTGCTGCGGCAGTCGACCAGTTTCGCGGGCAGGGACGAGCTCTCCAGCGCGTTCTTCCGGCGCTGGGTTTCCTTGTGGGCGCGAGCCGAGATTCGCGATTTCATCTCGGCCACGATCTTGTCCAGCACCACCGCGGCCTGCGTTTTGTCGTCGCGCTTCGTGGACACGAAACGCTCGTTCATGGCTTTAGCGACTACGTTGGCCACGATGGCGCGAACCGCGGGGGTGCCGAGCACCTCCTTGGTCTGCCCCTCGAATTGAGGCTCGGGAAGCCGCACGGTGAGCACTGCTGTGAGGCCGGCCATCACGTCGTCCTTCTCCAGCTTGTCCGACCCCATTTTGAGCCGTCGAGCGTTCAGCTCGACCTGCGCACGCAAGAACTTGAGCAGGCCCGCGTCGAACCCGGCCTGGTGCGTTCCGCCCTTCGGGGTGGCGATGATGTTCACGAAGCTGCGGACGACCGTATCGTAACCTGTCCCCCAACGGAGGGCGATATCCACGGCACAGTCCCGGACCAGCTCGGTAGGCACCATGGCACCCGTCGGGGTCAGCACCGGGACAGTCTCCCGGAAGGTCCCGTTTCCGGTCAGTCGCCAAGTGTCGGTGATCGGGCTGTCGGTGGCGAGGTGATCGACGAACTCCGAGATCCCGCCCTCGAACATGAAGGACTCGAGCACGTGCACGTCTGTGCGCTCGTCTACGATCTCGATCCCCAGGCCCGGGACGAGAAAGGCCGTCTGACGCGCTCGCTCGAGCAATTCCTCGGTCTGAAACGACGCACCCTTCGTGAAGATCTGACGGTCGGCCCAGTAGCGCACCCGCGTCCCGGTCACACCGCGCTTGACCTTGCCGATGACGCGTAGTTCGCTCTGCTTCTCAAAGGGCGTGAACGGCGCGTCGGGGCTCTTCTTCCCCGAGTCCGCGAAAATCCCGGGTTCGCCGCGGTGGAACGACATGGCCCAGGTCTTGCCGTCACGGTCGACCTCGACATCGAGGCGCTCGGACAGGGCATTGACGACGGATGCGCCCACGCCGTGGAGGCCACCGGACGCGGCATACGATCCGCTGCCGAATTTGCCGCCGGCATGCAGTTTGGTGAAGACGACCTCGACGCCGGTCAGTCCCGTCTTCGGCTCGATGTCAACCGGAACGCCCCGAGCCGTGTCGCGCACCTCCACGCTCTCGTCAGCATGGAGCACGATGTCGATGCTGGTGCCGAAGCCGCCCAGTGCCTCGTCGACCGAATTGTCGATGATCTCCCAGAGACAGTGCATGAGGCCGCGCGAGTCGGTGGACCCGATGTACATGCCCGGGCGTTTGCGAACCGCTTCCAGTCCTTCGAGGACTGACAGGTGGCGGGCAGAATAATCAGAAGAACTCACAACGATCAAGAATACCGAACCAACGCCCTCCCCCCGGTCATCAACACCCGATTGAAGTGCGCTACGCGGTGAGCGAAATAACGGGCAACCGACTCGATAACCTTGCCAGACCGTGTTTCCATTAGGTACAGGTTAAATTGGTATCAGTTGGTATCAGTCTGGAGGAGGAAACCATGTCCCAGATCGCAGCCGCAAATGGTGCCGTCAACAACGAGAAGGCTCCCCACCAGCTCACCGCGGCAGACCGCTGTGATGCATGTGGAGCCCAGGCCTACATTCGTGTGGTGGTGAACAACAGCGAACTGCTGTTCTGCGCGCACCACGGCCGTAAGCACCAGGAGAAGCTCGCCGCCATCGCGGAGAGCTGGCACGACGAGTCGAGCCGCCTCCTCGAGGACCAGCGCTCCTAGCGGTATCGGTCGGCCTCAGGCAGCTCTAGCTGTCCTGCGACCGGCCGATGGGCCTCTATTCCATGGGGAGTCCGAGCCGCACCGCAATCTGATTGCGTGCGGCTCGTGCCATGTCGTCGGCAGCCAGTGAATCGTCACCGGGCAAATACTCGTGACCGATACGAGCGAGGGCCGCACGCAGCAGGTGGTCGGCCAGTCCGGGGTTTTTGGCGAGAACGGGACCGTGAAGATGGGTCCCGACGACGCTACCCATGACCAGTCCCTCCGCACCCGCGCCATTGCCCGATCCGGAGAGCACCTGGCCGAGCGGCGCCGCCTCGCCACCGACATAGCTGCGCCGATGATTTTCGAAACCGATCAGACGTCCGAACCGGGAGGCGACCACGATGTCATCCGTGGCCCGTGCCGGCATCGGGACGGCGCGACCGGCCACGATGCCCAGCCCCTCGACAACGGATCCGTCGGCGAGTTCGATTCCCCAGCTCAGAAGTTCCCAGCCGGTTCCGACCAGGAGGATGGGGACACCCGCGGTGGCCCAGGTGCGCAGCTCCGTGGTCATCGTCGCGAGGATGTCCCTGGCGCGCACCATGTCGAAGTCGGAGCCCGATCCGACGACGACGGCATCGACTTGGTCCGGCAGATCGGCCGCGGAGCGCACCTCCACGACCGTGGCGTCGGCACCGGCCCATCGGGCCCGCTGGGCGAGAACGCGGGCGTTGGCGGCATCGCCGTTGGTGCCCAGGAGTTCGGGAAGCAGCGACACGATCGAGAGCGGACGGGTCATTCCTGCTCCTCCTTGTTAGTGACGAGCCCCAGATGCGTCCTGGTGCGTCGCATGGAGTCTGCGGAGAAGATGATCGTCTTCAAACCCGCCAGCGGTTCGGGCAGGGCCAGGAAATCGTCCAGGGCCAGGCCCAGGTTCGGCTCGATGCGGTCGACGACGACGTCGTCGTATACCAGCTGAAGGGCAATATCGTGCGCCTTCGAACCGGATGCAATACGGACCCGGCCCAGACCCGAGGTGTTGACGGGCCAAAAGTAGGACGGGTCGCGCACGTCTGACCCGATTGCGATGAGGATCTGCTCGGTCTTCGGCTCGAGGCTGTCGACGTTCAGCTGAAAACTGGCCGGGTTCTGCACCAGTACGAATTCCACCTGCTGGCCTCGAACCGTGACGATCTCACCACGGCCGAAGACCGGTGGGATGGCCGAGATGGCGTTGATGGCCAGCACCGGATCGAAGCGGTCGCCGAGCGCGGCCTGCGCCGTGCACAGCGCGGTCAGGGCGTCGACGGCATAGTGCGTTCCGCGGGCGGGCAACCCGAGCGGGTAATCCACACCCGCAATGCTCACGGTGGCGCGGCGGCCCTGCACCGAGGTGAGGAGCATCCCCTCCCCCGCGTCCAGCCTGGTGGCGGTGGTCGCACTGTAGCCTAAGCCCCGCGGATTGTCGGCGAGAACGTCGGCGGACACGCCGTAGCGCGCGACTGCCGAGGAAACGGGCAGGCGTGCGGCGAGGTCGGTCAAATACTGGTCGTCCGCGTTGACCACGACGGTTCCGGTGGCTCTGGCGGCGATCTTGGCGAGCATGGCCGCGACCATGTTCGAGTCATGAAATCGGTCGATCTGGTCGACCATGACGTTCGTCAGCGCAACGACGCGCGGCGTCAACGTACCAGAGATCAGGGCTCCGTGGCCCTCATCCATCTCCAACACGGCGATGTCGCCCGCGATATGACCGCTCAGGCTGGCCTGCTCGAGCAGCGCGGAGGTAAGACCCTGGCTGATGTTGGCCGTGGACTGGTTGGTGAAGACAACGGTACCGTGAGCGCGGAGCGCTGCGACCAGCATCTTGGTCGTCGTTGATTTGCCGCTCGACCCGGTGACGATGACCAGGCCGCCCGGAAAGCTGTTCAGGCTGCGCGGAAGGAATCCGGGTGCGATCCTGTTGACCACGAGACCCGGGATCGCGGATCCGCCGCCCGGCTTCCGCCACCGGGCCAATTTCCGTACGATGCGTCCCAGAAGAATCGCCGGTGCATAGCGCAAAACGAGCTCTACTCGAGGTAGTCGCGTAGGGACTGCGACCGTGAGGGGTGACGCAGTTTGGCCATGGTCTTCGACTCGATCTGACGGATGCGCTCACGCGTCACGCCGAACGTGTCGCCGATCTGGTCGAGGGTCTTCGGCATGCCGTCCCCGAGGCCGAAGCGCATGCGGATGACGCCGGCTTCTCGTTCGGAGAGCGAGTCGAGCAGGCTTTCCAGCTGCTTCTGCAACATCGTGAACCCGACGGCGTCCGCAGGCACAACGGCTTCCGTGTCCTCGATCAGGTCGCCGAACTCGCTGTCGCCGTCCTCACCGAGCGGAGTGTGCAGGGAGATGGGTTCGCGGCCGTACTTCTGGACTTCGACGACCTTCTCCGGGGTCATATCCAGTTCGCGGCTCAGCTCTTCCGGGGTGGGCTCCCGGCCGAGGTCCTGAAGCATCTGGCGCTGGACGCGGGCGAGTTTGTTGATGACCTCGACCATGTGCACTGGAATACGGATCGTGCGGGCCTGGTCGGCCATCGCACGCGTGATCGCCTGACGGATCCACCAGGTCGCGTAGGTGGAGAACTTGAAGCCCTTGGTGTAGTCGAATTTTTCGACGGCACGGATGAGGCCCAGGTTGCCCTCCTGGATCAGGTCGAGGAATTGCATGCCGCGGCCCGTGTAGCGCTTGGCGAGCGAGACGACCAGGCGAAGGTTTGCCCCCAGGAGGTGGCTCTTGGCGCGGGCGCCGTCTTTGGCGACCCACATGAGCTCGCGTCCGAGGGCGCTCTTCTTCTCGGCGTCGCTCATCTGGGACATCTTGTCTTCGGCGAAGAGCCCGGCTTCGATTCGCATCGCGAGCTCGACCTCTTCGGCGGCGTTCAGCAGGGCGACCTTGCCGATCTGCTTCAGGTAGTCCTTGACAGGGTCGGCCGTCGCGCCCGTGATTGCACTGGAGTAAACCGGCACCTCGTCGTCGTCGTCGACCAGTGACAGTACCAGGGCGCCGCTCGGGAGCGCCTCGGTGGATGCTGCGCGCTTCTTTTTGGCCTCGTCGGAGTCGTCGTCGGCATCCGCGTCATCTCCGCGGGCGGCCTCATCGTGTTCGTCAGATGCCGGCTTGGCCTTCGCCTTCGTGCTGGCGGCGCGCTTGCGCGGCGCGGGCTTCTCTTCACCGCTTACTGCGGCCGCTGCCGCAGTAGCGGCCTTGGCCAGAGCGGCCTTGGTCGGCTTCTTCGCGGCGGCCTTGGCTGCCGGCGCAACTGCGTCTGAAACCTCAGTGGTGCTCACGGTGAGTTCTTCGGTCTGCTCGATTTTTTTGCGGGTTGCCATTCGAACACCTCTCATGCCGTGGCGCGGGAGCCTGCGGCGCTGCCAAGCGGGTCCCGACCGGGTGGGTCTAGCGGGAGAGGAGCCTGGGCAGTTTGGATTTTGGGCAGTACTAGGACCCATGTCAAGTCCCGGGCTATTCACACCGACACTGCTGTCGTTGCTCCCAGGACCAGAACGGGCCCTATTGACAATTATTGCATGCTTTGTGTAGGAGACAAGCCAGGCGCGCAGCTATTCAGGCTGCTGCCTCCGGCGCCATGCCCGCGCCACGGCGACCCAGAGCGGCGCGACTTCCACTCCCTCGTCGCGGGACAGCTGGCTGCGGGTGCGGGCCCGGGCGTGCAGCAGGAAAATCACGCCGAGTCCCACAACCAGGAACTGCACAGAAAACGCAACCCGAAAGGAGTCGAGCGAATACAGATCGCTCACCTCCCCCCTGGCGGTGCGCCAGCCGTCCTGCAGGTCAAGCAGTAGCCCGATGAGGTAGACCATCACGAAACTGGCGGTGAAGCCGCCCACGTTCACGACGCCGTTCGCCGAGCCGTGGCTGCGCTGGGGGTTGAAGGTGCGCGCGAAATCGAAGCCGATCAGTGAGCCGGGTCCCCCGATGCCAAGTGCGACGAGCAGCACCAGCATCAACCAGAACGGCGGCTGCTCCGGCCACAGCAGCACCGCGGCCCAGGCCGCGCCCATCAGCGCGACGACGCCGAGCACGATGGTGCTGCGGCGCAGCGGAAAGCGCGCCGTCAGGATCCCCAGGATCGGCCCGCACACCATGCCGGCACCCACCAGGACCATCAGCATCGCCGCGGCGAGGGACGGGTCGTAGCCAAGTCCGTACACCATGAAAGGGAATCCCCAGAGCAGGGTGAAGACGGTTCCGGAGGACTGTGTGACGTAGTGCGACCAGAAGCCGAGCTGGGTTCCAGGCCGCTTGAAACTGTGTGTGAGCTGCAGTAGCGCGCCACGCCAGCTGGTGGTCCGGTTCTGCATGGATGCGCGCTCCGGCTGGTCCGTCACCACGACGATGACCACGATCAGGGCCAACACGGCAACCGAGGCGGCGGAGAGGAACGTCGGCGTCCACCCCCAGGTGTGCAGCACCCACGCCAGCGGTAGGGCGGACAGCACCTGGCCGAGCTGACCGATGTTGCCCAGCCACTGCGAGAGCTGAGGAACGATGCGTCCGGAGAACCACGAGGCGATGAGACGAATCATCGAGATGAAGATGGCGGCGTCGCCGGCACCGACGAGGATGCGCCCGAGCACGGCAATCGGGATGTCGGGGGCGAAGGCGAGCGTGGTCTGGCCGACCACCATCAGCCCTGTCCCGGAGGCCACCAGCACGCGAGGCCCGTACCGATCGATCAGGACGCCCACCGGAATCTGTGCCGCCGCATAGACGGCGAGTTGCACGACGGCGAGGCTCGACAGCAGCGCGGCAGACCCGCCGAACCGTTCGGTGGCGGCGACACCGGCGATCCCGAGGGAAGAGCGCTGCAGGACGGCGGAGAGGTACGCGAACGATCCGACGTAAAAGATCAACCAGGACCGGCGCGAGTTCATTGCCCCAAACTTACCCGCGCCGAAGCATCCGGATTCACGGCGACGCGCGGCGGATCAGGCCGGCGAACCGTCGTCTCTGCTGCGCCGGGTGGCGAGGAAGTTCTCCAGTTCGGCGGCGATCTCATCGGCGCTGGGCAATTCGCCGGCCTCGTCGGTCAGTGGGGAGCGCAGCGTGCTGCCCTCCATATAGGCGTCGTAGCGCTCTTCGAGCGTGCCGACGAGCTTGCCCAGCTCGGGGTTGTCCCGCACTTGCTCGTCGATGCGGGCGACGAACTCGCGGTTCTTCTCTCGCACCCGATCGGTGGGGAAGATCAGCCCGGTGGAGGCACTCGTGCTGTCCAGGGCTGCGAGGGCGGCGAGGGGGAATTCCGTGTCGGCCAGATAGTGCGGGATGAGCAGCACGAACCCGACGACGGAGACGCCAGCCTCCTGCAGCCGGTATTCCACCAGGTGCAGCACGTTCGCCGGAACCTGGGTGTTCGGACGCCAGACCGACATGCTCTCGACCAGATCGGACCGGTTTCCGCTGACGGTCACGCCGATCGGACGGGTGTGCGGGACCGGCATCGGAATCGCGTGCACCCAGGTTGTGGAGGCCACCTTGAAGCGGCGCTCAAGCTGCAGCACCGCGGCGGTGAACTGTTCCCAGCGGAAATCCGGCTCGAAGCCGGTCAGAAGCAGGAACGGCTGGCCGATCTCGTCCCGGGCCTGGTACACCCTCAGGGCGGGAGGCTGATAGTCGGTGAGGTGGTCCTGGTCGAACTGGATGATCGGCCGCCGCGCCCGGTAGTCGAGCAGCACGTCGGCGTCGAAGGTCGCGACGACGGTGTGGTCAAGGGTTTCCAGAAGGTATTCCGTGAATTGCGAGACGGCGCCACCGGCATCCGCGAAGCCCGTCAGACCCGCCACAAGGTGGAGCCCCTCCGGGACGTTTTGCGCGTCCGCAGTCAGCTCGTAAATGTCACCAGGATCCCGCATGACATTAACTGTAAGCGCCAAATTCCGGGCGGTGCGGGAATCGACGACCCCGCCGTGATGCCGAGAGCGAACACACCCGGAGCGTACGATCGGGGGATGAACGCACCCCGTCTGACCATATCCGCAGCACCCGCCCTCGAATCGGAGGTGGACGTTCTCATTGTCGGGGCGCTCCAGTCCGGCGACACCGCCGCCCTGTTCGCTGACGCCGCCTTCGCCGGCCTCGCGGACCAACTCGCCCCCCTGGGTATCACGGGTGGTCGCGATCAGGTGGTGCGACTGCCTGCGTCGATCGGCAACGCCCGCAGCATCGCCGTTGTCGGAATCGGCAAGGAGGTCACGGTCGATGCGCTGCGCCATGCTGCCGGGTCGGCCGTTCGCCAGCTGACCGGCGTGACCTCGGTTGCCTTCGCCTTCCCCATGACCACGGATGCCCAAGCGGAGGCCGTCCTTGAGGGTGCCGCGCTCGGTGCGTACTATTACACCGCGTACCGGCAGAACTCGCTCGCCGCGACCAAGATCCCGGCGCAGGAGATCACGGTGCACACCGCCGCGGAGGCGGCCGGAGCCTCCACCCGCGTCGGAGTCATAGCCGAGGCCGTCAACCTGGTCAAGGACCTGGTCAACATGCCGCCCTCCGACCTCTACCCGGAGGCACTCGCGCGCCTGTCCATGGACGCCGCCGCGGGCCTTCCCGTCGCCGTGCGCGTCTGGGACGAGGCGGAGCTGGCCGCGGATGGTTTCGGCGGCATCGCGGGCGTCGGCCAGGGTTCCAGCCGGCCGCCGCGCCTGGTCAAGGTCAGCTACACGCCGGAGGGCGCGACGCAGCACATTGCCCTGGTCGGCAAGGGCATCACCTTCGACACCGGCGGACTCTCACTGAAGCCGCCGGCATCCATGGTCGGCATGAAATACGACATGACCGGCGCGGCGACCGTGCTGGCCGTGACCCTGGCGGCCGCCCGCCTGGGGCTCAACGTGCGCATCACCGCCTGGCTCTGCATCGCGGAGAACATGCCGTCCGGCTCGGCCATCCGACCCAACGACGTGTTGCGGATCCGCGGAGGCCGCACGGTCGAGGTGCTGAACACGGATGCGGAGGGTCGCCTGGTTCTTGCGGACGGTCTCGTCGCGGCCGGCGAGGAGTGCCCGGATGCGATCGTGGACGTGGCGACGCTGACCGGCGCCGCCCTCGTCGCACTCGGCACCCGCTACTACGCCGCCATGGGTGAGGATGCCCTGGTCGCCCGGGTGCTCACCGCCGGCAAATCGGTGGGTGAGCTGGTGTGGCCGATGCCGCTTCCCGAGGAACTGCGCCCTCTACTCAACTCGGATGTCGCCGACATCGCCAACGCGAAGATCGGCAGCACCCACGGCGGCATGCTGCTCGCCGGAGTATTCCTGCAGGAGTTCATCGGAACCCGCGGCAACGGGGACGGCACCGAGACGATCCCGTGGGCCCACCTGGACATCGCCGGGCCGGCCCACAACACCGGCAGCGGGTGGGGATTCACGAATGCCGGGCCGACCGGAATCTCGGTTCGGACTCTGCTCCGACTGGCCGAGGACTTTTCGCGCCCGTAGTACAGTCGAGTGGGCGAGAAATCTCGCCCACTCTCGCCTGCCCGGATGCGTATCCTCGCTGCGGGCAGACCGGGTTGTGATGTATGAGGGAGTATCTGGGTGTCGGAACAGAATTTTGACCTTGTCGTTCTCGGCGGCGGAAGCGGTGGCTACGCGGCCGCATTGCGTGCCGTTCAGCTGGGGCTCACCGTTGGCCTGATCGAAAAAGGCAAACTCGGCGGAACCTGTCTGCACCTCGGTTGCATCCCGACCAAGGCACTTCTGCACTCGGCCGAGGTGGCCGATTTCAGCCGCGACGCCGCGAAGTATGGTGTCAAAACGCAGTTCGAGGGCATCGACATGCCCGCCGTGAACGCGTTCCGCAAAAGTATTGTGGCGTCGAAGTTCAAGGGGCTGCAGGGTCTGATCAAGTCGCGCGGCATCACAGTGATCGAAGGTGAAGGTCGACTGATTTCGCCGAACACCGTGCAGGTCGGTGCCGACACCATCGTGGGTAAGAACATCGTCCTCGCGACAGGCTCCTACTCCCGCTCCCTGCCGGGGCTCGCCATCGGCGGTCGAGTCATGACCAGCGAGCACGCCCTCGAGCTCGAGTTCGTCCCGAAGAAGGTCGCCGTGCTCGGCGGCGGCGTCATCGGCGCCGAATTCGCGAGCGTCTGGAAGTCCTTCGGTGCCGACGTCACCATCATCGAGGCACTTCCCCACCTGGTTCCCAACGAGGAAGAGTCCATCTCCAAGCAGCTGGAGCGCGCCTTCCGAAAGCGTGGCATCGAATACTCGCTCGGCATCCGGTTCCAGAGCGTCACTCAGCACGAGAACGGCGTCGTCATCACCCTGGAGGACGGCACCGTCATCGAGGCTGAGATTCTGCTCGTCGCCGTCGGGCGTGGCCCGTCGACCGCCGGACTCGGCTTCGAGGAGGTCGGCGTCACCATGGACCGCGGCTTCGTCCTGACCGACGAGCGCCTCGCGACCAACATCCCCGGCGTCTTCGCCGTGGGCGACATCGTCCCCGGCCTGCAGCTCGCGCACCGCGGATTCCAGCAAGGCATCTTCGTCGCCGAGGAGATCGCCGGTCTCAACCCGATCGTCGTCGACGACCTCAACATCCCCAAGGTCACCTATAGCGACCCGGAGATCGCCTCCGTTGGCTACTCGGAGGCCAAGGCTGCCGAAAAGTTCGGCGCCGACCAGATCTCCACCGTCGAGTACAACCTGGGTGGAAACGGCAAGAGCTCCATCCTCGGCACGAGTGGCTCCATCAAGCTCGTCCGGGTTAAAGACGGCCCCATCCTCGGTGTCCACATGATCGGCGCCCGCGTCGGCGAGCTGATCGGTGAGGGACAGTTGGTGGTGAACTGGGAGGCCTACCCGGAAGACATCGCCCCGTTCCTGCACGCGCACCCCACCCAGAACGAGGCACTCGGCGAGGCCTTCCTGGCGCTGGCCGGCAAGCCGCTTCACGCGTAGCCGTCGAACCTCTGCATTCAGACACTCAGTACTCTAATTACAGACAATTCGTTTTGAAGGAGACAATCGCATGAGCGAATCCGTTAACCTCCCGGCACTCGGTGAGAGTGTCACAGAGGGTACGGTCACCCGCTGGCTGAAGAACGTGGGAGACCGCGTCGAAGTCGACGAGCCGCTGCTGGAAGTATCGACCGACAAGGTGGACACGGAAATCCCGTCCCCCATTGCCGGCGTGATCGAGGCCATCCTGGTTCAGGAAGATGAGACCGTCGAGGTCGGAACTCCGCTGGTCACGATCGGTGACGGTTCCGGTGCCTCCGCTCCCGTCGCGGAAGCGCCTGCGCCGGTGGACGCTCCCGAGCCCGTCGCGGAAGCGCCGGCACCGGTGGCCGCCCCCGCACCCGTGGCGGCACCCGCACCCGTTGCAGCACCCGCACCGGTCGCGGCACCCGCACCGGTCGCGGCACCCGCACCCGTTGCAGCACCCGCACCGGTCGCGGCACCCGCACCGGTCGCGGCACCCGCACCGGTCGCCGCTCCCGAACCCGTCGCTGCACCCGCACCGGTGTTCGCGCCCACACCGGTCGCGGCACCCGTTGCTGCTGCGGCTCCTGTCGCTGCCCCCGTCGCCGCCCCAGCACCTGCCGCTGCCCCCGTGGTCGCGCCGGAGCCGGCCGTCTCCCGCGGATCGCACGCGGGAACATCCGGCTACGTCACCCCCATCGTCCGCAAACTCGCGAACGAGGCCGGCGTCGATCTGTCTCGCGTGGTCGGAACCGGTGTCGGTGGACGCATCCGCAAGGAGGACATCGCGCTCGCCCAGGCCAGCGCTCCCGTCGGGACGGCTGCAGCAACAGCTCCGGCCGTGGAGGTTTCCGCCCTGCGCGGGACCACCCAGCCCATGTCGCGTCTGCGCAAGGTCGTCGCCGAACGCGCCGTCATCTCGATGCAGTCATCGGCTCAGCTGACCACGGTGGTCGAGGTCGACGTGACCCGGGTCGCGATTCTTCGCGACCAGGTCAAGGCCGATTTTCACGCCAAGACGGGTAACAAGCTGTCCTTTCTGCCGTTCTTCGCTCTCGCTGCAGCCGAGGCACTTCAGGCCAACCCAATCATCAACGCCACCATTAACGGCGACACGATCGTGTACCCGAGCCAGGAGAACATCAGCATTGCGGTCGATACCGAACGCGGCCTGCTGACCCCGGTCGTGCGCAACGCGGGCGAACTCGATCTGGCCGGATTCGCCGCTCAGATCGCCGATCTCGCTCAGCGCACCCGCGACAACAAGCTCAAGCCCGACGAACTGTCTGGTGGAACGTTCACGCTGACCAACACCGGTTCGCGCGGTGCGCTCTTCGACACCCCGGTCGTCTTCCTGCCGCAGAGCGCCATCCTCGGCACCGGGGTTGTCTACAAGAAGCCCATCGTCGTCAGCCAGGGTGGCCTCGACGCGATCGCGATCCGCTCGACCGTGTTCCTGGCTCTGTCCTATGATCACCGCATCATTGACGGCGCGGATGCTTCACGCTTCCTCGTCACCATGAAGCAGCGTCTCGAGGCAGGTGCCTTCGAAGCAAACCTCGGCATCTAGTCGATGTCGTCCGTGAGACCGGACCTTGACTAGTAGTCGAAAATATCCCTGATTCGCCAGCCGGCCTCGCCCTTGACCACAAGGACCGAGGCCGGCTGTCGTTCTGCATCCGGGGCCTGAAGCGACACGAGCGCGACATCCCCCATTCGCTCCACCAGAACCGCCGCCCACGACGACCAATCCTCGAATTCGGCGACCTCGCCGCCCTGTTGCATCATGCGCAGGGTGTAGCTGTCGGCCGCCAGAGCCGCCGATTGCGCCTGGTGCACGGCATCGAGGCAGACCACCGAAACCTCCGCAAGGCACCGGCTGCGGACCCGCAGCAGGGCCGGAAGCGCGACCACCGGGTCGTCACCGGTCACCACGGCTTCCTCTCGGGGAGACCCGTCGCCGCCTACTTCGTCGCCGTCAGCGGCGGTCGACTCGGCCGGCTTTGAGGAGCCCTCCGGCCGCGCTCCGTCGGTGTGTGCGGATCCACCCGCGGCCAGCGCCATCACCGCCAGTCCCGCACTCAACAGGGCCACGAGGGCCACGAGGAGCAGCGGCCCACGGCGGAGGCGGAACCGCCGGCCCAGCAGCGACTTCAGCCCACCGGCCGGGTGACCTTCCCACAGCCGGCCAACCGCCGTGCGAGCACGCGAGACCCGGCTGCCGAGCATCCGTTTGGCCCGGGGATCCTCTGCGGCAAAGCGGACCTTCTCCGTGGGAGCACATCCGACGAAATCGTCACTCAGAGGTCTCCGGAGCCAGTCGACGGCCGGTTGCGGCCCGCTGACGGCCTCGGGGCTCCGACCCAGCCTCACCGGCCTGGCCTCGGCCCAGGCGAACAGGAGATGCTCGACCTCCCCCCAGGTGCGGGCCGCCGAGCCAGCGGCCGGCACCGCACACCACCGTTCCAGGTCGCGGAGGACCGTCGGGACCGGCACGACGGGATCGACGTGGTCGAGCACCGTCCGGATGACCTGCGCGAGCCGGCCGTGCACCAGGGCGAGCGCCTCGGACCGCCCGCGACCGGCCTCGGGCAGCGCCCGGAGCTCTCCCAGCCCGGTCAGGACCGGGCGCCCGCTGGAGTCGAAGAGAATGCTCGCGAGGCTGACGGCCGGATGGATCAGGCCGATGGCCTGCAGCTCCGCCAATGCGGCCGCGATCGGCGCCAGGATCGTGACCGCCTCCCCGGGAAGCAAGTGGCTGCGGCCCTCCAGAAAGCCGCTCAGCGACCCGCCCGTGAGCTGTTCCAGTACGAGGCAGGTGCGGCCATCGGCCAGGGTGCCGACATCGACGAGCGTGGTCAGCCGTCCGACCGTCAGGGTGGTCAGGGCTTGGACCTCCCGTTCGATCGAGAGGTCATCCGTTCCCGGATGGAAGACCTTGAGCACGACGGACGTCGTGGAGCCACCCTGCTTCCACCCCCGCGCCTCGTCCCCGGTCGAGGTCGACGGGGACGGCGCCACGCCCACATACAGGTCGGCCCGGTCGGTTGACGCCAAGCGCCGCAGAGCGCGGTAGCCTGCGACCAATGTGGGGCCGCCGCCGGGTACCGAGCCGGTCGAGTGCGGCGGGGACGCGGTCCCCGGATTGCGGACGCGTGGACCGCGAGTTCTCATACCGGACATGCTGGCCTCGCCGCTCCCCTCCCGGCCGACCCGGACTCGGTTCGGGGACAACCGGGCCGCCAACCCCGTGGGGAGGAGCGCCGGGGTTTAGGATGAGGGCATGCTCGACTTTGTCGTCGCGGGGCTAAGCGCCAACTCCGTGCCGTATGTTGAGGGCCTTGAGCTCCAACGCGCAGTCCACCGTTCCGTCGTCTCCGGGGAGAGGTCGGACACCGTCATCTTTCTCGAACATCCGAGTGTGTATACCGCCGGGAAGCGCACAGCTCCTGAGGAGCGTCCCCGAAACGGAACCCCCGTCATCGACGCGGACCGCGGTGGGAAGATCACCTGGCACGGCCCCGGGCAGCTGGTCGGGTATCCGGTTATTCGCCTCCGGGAGCCCGTCGACGTCGTCGGCTACGTGCGCCTCCTCGAGGGGATCCTCATCGACGCCCTCCTGGGCTTCGACATCGTCGGCTGCCGAATCTCGGGCCGCTCAGGAGTCTGGGTCGGCCCGGAGGGCCGGGAAGACAAAATCGCCGCCATCGGAATCCGCGTCGCGGAAGGAGTGACCATGCACGGCTTCGCCCTCAACTGCAACAACTCGCTCGAACCCTACGACCACATCATCGCCTGCGGGATCAAGGACGCCGGCGTCACCACCATCTCGAGAATGGTCGGCCACGACGTGAAACCGGCCGACCTCATCGCCCCCATCACGGCCCAGTTCGAGACCGTCTGGGCGGTGTCCGCATGAGCGCGGCGCCCGAGGGACGCAAGATGCTCCGCCTTGAGATCCGCAATATGGAAACGCCGATCGAACGTAAGCCCGCCTGGATCAAGACGGTGGCGAAGATGGGACCGGAGTACCGCAAGCTCCAAAACCTGGTGAAGGGCGAAAACCTGCACACCGTGTGCCAGGAGGCCGGCTGCCCTAACATCTTCGAATGCTGGGAAGACCGCGAGGCGACCTTCCTGATCGGCGGGTCACAGTGCACGAGGCGGTGCGACTTCTGCCAGATCGATACCGGCAAACCTGCCGAGTACGACACGGATGAGCCGCGCCGTGTCGCGGAATCCGTCGTCAAGATGAATCTGCGCTACGCCACGGTGACGGGCGTCGCCCGCGACGACCTGCCAGACGAGGGCTCCTGGCTCTACGCGGAGACCATCCGGCAGATCCATCAGCAGAGTCCCGGAACCGGCGTCGAGATTCTGGTCCCGGACTTCTCCGGTAACCCGGACCACCTCGGCGAGGTTTTCTCCGCCCAGCCCGAGGTCTTCGGCCACAATGTGGAGACCGTCCCGAGAATCTTCAAGCGAATCCGGCCGGCATTCCGCTACGAACGGTCCCTGGACGTCCTCACCCAGGGCCGCGATGCGGGACTTATCACGAAATCGAATCTGATCCTGGGCATGGGCGAGGAGCGCGCGGAGGTCAGCCAGGCCCTCCAGGACCTGCACGACGCCGGGACCGACATCATCACGATCACCCAGTATCTGCGGCCGAGCGCGCGTCATCTGCCCGTGGCCCGCTGGGTGAAGCCGGAGGAGTTCGTCGAACTCAAGGAGGAAGCCGAGGCCATCGGTTTCCTTGGTGTGCTCTCCGGCCCGCTTGTGCGCTCGTCCTATCGGGCCGGCCGGCTCTGGGCCCAGTCCATGCTGGCGACCGGTCGCGAAGTTCCGCCGCAACTGCGCCACCTGGCGGACGCATCCCTCGGGTTCGCGCAGGCGGTCTCCTGATCAAAAATCGGTCACGAGACATTCGGGTGACTGGGTAGTCTTGGAACCATGGCACGCAGCAAGGACAAGACTCCCCGCCCCCCCAAGAAGCCCGGCCGCATGAAGCAAATGTGGCAGGTGTTCCAGATGACACGCCGCTACGACAAGAAGATCGTGTTGTTCATGGTTCTCGGCTTCGTGGTGCCCGTCGCGGTCGCGCTGGGACTTGCCCTTATTCTGTCCCCCGGAAGCATCCTCAACATCGTCTTGTGGACGATTTCGGGTGTGCTCACCGGAATCCTCGCCATGCTCATCATCCTGGGCCAGCGGGCCGAGAAAGCCGCATACACGCAGATCGAGGGCCAGCCCGGCGCCGTCGGCGCGGTGCTGCGCGGTTCGCTGAAGCGCGGTTGGGTGGGAAGTGAGATGCCCGTCGCCGTCAACGGCAAGACTCAGGATGCCGTGTACCGGGCTGTCGGCCGCGGCGGCGTGGTGCTGATCAGTGAAGGGCCGCGCACCCGAACGGCCCGCATGCTCGAGGAAGAGCGCCGGATGGTGACCAGGCTCGGCGGCAGCATCGCCGTCACCATCATCAGCGTCGGCCCCGACGCCGATGCCGTGCCGCTGCACAAACTGGCCCGGCGCCTCACCCGGATCAAGCCCACCCTGACCAAGGCCGAGGTGCTCGCCGTGAACAACCGGTTGAATTCCATGACCAAGAAACTGCCGATCCCCAAGGGCGTCGACCCGATGAAGGCGCGTCCGCAGCGCGGAAACTAGGCTCTTCCCCTCGCGGCTCAGGCTAGGAGCGGATGAGCACCGTTCCCGCGACCTTGTCGTGGAAACCGCGCTGGTCCGAGTCCCAGACCAGAGCGGGGACCGCCACCCCGAGCAGCAGGGACCGCACGACGGGGCGCCACAACCCGACCCAACCCGGCTGGAGCGGAACGACCCGGAGCCCGACCAGACGGTGGCCGATGCTGCCGCCAATGGTCGGGATGAACACGATCTGGAGCCCCACGAAAATGGCGGTCACAGCGAAGCCGTTGACCACGCCGCTCGTGCTGAAGAACAGTGCCGCCGCCCCGTAGGCCAGGGCCCAGTCCAACGCGAGGGCGCCGATCCTGCGGCCGACGCGCCCCACGGAACGGGTTCCCTCGTTCGGCAGGCCGAGGCGCTCCCCCGGCCAACGGCTCGGTGGAAGTTGTCCAAAAGTGGTCGAATTCGAGGCTGCGGCAGACACGGGCTGAGTCTACCGATCGGGCCCCGCTGTAACATGTGTGAAACATAAGCGTCACTGCCGGGTAATGGCATCCCAGTAGCCTCAAAGAAGCCGCAGCGCGCGACTTACACGTTCTATGCCCACGTCGTTTGGAGAAAATACCGCATGTTCCGCGATTCGTCAGAAGTGCTCAAGTTCATCAAAGACACGGACGTCAAGTTCCTTGACATCCGTTTCACCGATTTGCCGGGTGTTCAGCAGCACTTCAACATCCCCGCGTCGACCGTCGATGAGGAGTTCTTCACGGTCGGGCAGATGTTCGACGGTTCGTCGATCCGCGGTTTCGCGTCGATCCACGAATCCGACATGCAGCTGATCCCGGACGTGACCACGGCCTACATCGACGCGTTCCGCACCGAGCGCACCCTCATCATGCTTTTCGACATCTACAACCCGCGCAACGGCGAGATCTATTCGAAGGACCCGCGTCAGGTTGCCAAGAAGGCCGAGAAGTACCTGGCTTCGACCGGGATCGCGGACACCGCATTCTTCGCTCCGGAGGCCGAGTTCTACATCTTCGACGATGTTCGCTACGAAGTGAACCAGCACTCCAGCTTCTACTCCGTGGACTCCAGCGAGGGTGCCTGGAATTCGGGCAAGGAAGAGGTCGGCGGGAACCTCGCCAACAAGACGCCTTTTAAGGGCGGCTACTTCCCCGTCAGCCCGGTCGACCAGCACGCCGACCTGCGCGACGACATCTGCCTCAAGCTGATTGACGCCGGACTCATCCTGGAACGCAGCCACCACGAGGTCGGCACCGGCGGCCAGGGCGAGATCAACTACCGCTTCGACACCATGGTGCACGCAGCCGACGATCTGCTCAAGTTCAAGTACATCGTCAAGAACACCTCGGCCGAGTGGGGAAAGACGGCCACCTTCATGCCGAAGCCTCTGTTCGGCGACAACGGCTCCGGCATGCACACGCACCAGTCACTGTGGGCGGACGGCAAGCCCCTTTTCTACGACGAGTCCGGCTACGGCGGACTGTCCGACGTCGCCCGCTGGTACATCGGCGGTCTGCTCAAGCACGCACCGGCCGTACTCGCCTTCACAAACCCGAGCGTCAACTCCTACCACCGTCTGGTGCCGGGGTTCGAAGCTCCCGTCAACCTCGTCTACTCGGCGGGTAACCGCTCGGCGTCCATCCGGATCCCGATCACGGGCACCAACCCGAAGGCGAAGCGCATCGAGTTCCGCGCTCCCGATGCCTCGGGCAACCCATACCTCGCCTTCGCCGCCCAGCTGATGGCCGGCCTCGACGGCATCAAGAACCGGATCGAACCGCACGAGCCGGTCGACAAGGACCTCTACGAGCTGCCGCCCGAAGAGGCCAAGAACATCCCGCAGGTTCCCGCATCGCTCGGCGAGGCCCTCGTAGCCCTCGAGAACGACCACGACTTCCTGCTTGCCGGTAACGTCTTCACGCCCGAACTGATCGAAACCTGGATCGACTACAAGCGTGAGATGGAAATCAAGCCGCTCGCGCAGCGTCCGCACCCGTTCGAGTTCGAGCTCTACTACGGCGTCTAGACCGTAGCCCCGGCAACCGGCTGGGTATAGGCAGGAGGACCTCATCCCCTCGGGGATGCGGTCCTCCTGCCTATACCGGACCTACCCGCCGAAGGGGCCGGTGCGCTCCACCGGCCCGTAGAACAGGCGCTCGAACACCGCGCGGGCGCGGCGGGTCACCGAGAGGTATTCCTCCTCGAGCTGGTTGGCAGAGCCCGGCGGGTATTCCATCACCCGGGCGACGCCCTCGAGCTGCACGCGGTCGGTCGGGAGGACATCCGCGGTCTTGTTGGTCCAGAGGGTGATCGCGGACCGGCAGCGGGACGCGAAGAGCCACGCGGTGGTGAGAGTTTCGGCATCCGTCTCGTTGACCAGGCCCGCGGCGACGGCCGCGCGGAGGGCGCCGAGCGTCGACGAGGTACGCAGCTCGGCGATGTCGGCCGCATGCTGCAGCTGAAGCAGCTGCACGAACCACTCCACGTCGCTCAGCGACCCTCGGCCGAGCTTGAGGTGCCGGTTGGGATCGGCGCCCTGCGGCAGCCGTTCGTTTTCGACTCTGGCCTTGATCCGCTTGACCTCACGGATCGCCTGTTCGCTGATCGATGACGGATACCGCACCTCGTCGGCGACGGCCTCGAAGTCGGCCAGGAGCCGGGCGTCGCCGGCGACTCCTCTCCCCCGCAACAGCGCCTGTGCCTCCCAGGTGAGCGACCAACGCCGATAGTAGGCCTCGTAGGACTCGAGGGACCTGGCAACGGAACCGTTCTTCCCCTCAGGGCGCAGCCCGATGTCCAGGTCCAGAGGCAGGCGGTTGTCATCGGTGAGCCGCGACAATTCCTTGACGATGAACTTCGCCCGGTCGTGGGCTGCCTCGCCGGTGAGGGTGCCCGGGCGAAAGACGTACATCACGTCGGCATCCGAGCCGAACCCCAGTTCCGAGCCGCCGAACCGGCCCATGCCGATCACGGCGAATTCGATCCCGTCGGCGTCCTGACCGTCTTCGGCACCGTCGAGCGTGGTGCCACGGATGGCGGCGAGCACCCCCTCGATGATGGTGGCGGTGACGTCGGTGAGCCCCGTCGCCAGCTCGTCGATGCTGACCTGGCCCAGGATCGCCGAGAACGCCAGCCGCAGCATTTCGCGGCGCCGGGCCGTGCGCAGGATCGAGGCGGCCGCCTCCGGGCTCTCGTGCCGTGCCAGCACGGCGCGGGCCTCCTCACGGAGGGTGGCCGCGCTGCGGGGCCGCAGGTCGTCCTCGTCTTCCAGCCAGGCCACGGATTCGGGAATCGTCTCCAGGAGCTCGCCGACGAAACGGGATGAGGACAGCACCCGGGTGAGTCGCTCGGCGGCCCCGGATGAGTCGCGGAGCATGCGCAGGAACCAGTAGGTCGTACCGAGACTGTCGCTCAGGCGCCGGAACGCGAGCAGCCCGTAGTCGGGGTCGGGTCCCTCGGAGAACCATTGCAGCAGCACAGGCAGTAGATTGCGCTGAATCGTCGCCCGTCGGGACACCCCGCCGGTGAGGGCCGCGATGTGACCGAGGGCGCCCTTGGTGTTGCGGAATCCGATCGCGGCCAGCCGGGCCTCGGCCTGGGCGCTGGTGAGGCCCAGCCCGTCCGCGGGAAGCGCGGCCACCGCCGACAGGAGAGGGCGGTAGAACAGGCGCTCATGCAGGCCGCGCACCCGGTGCTTGGTGTTCAGCCATCGGACGCTCAGCTGGGCGGCGTTCGGGGCGAGCCCGGTCGCCCGGGCGAGGACGCGCAGGCTCGACTCGTCGCGCGGGACAAGGTGGGTGCGCCGGAGCTTCTCCAGCTGCAGGCGGTGCTCCATCAGCCTCAGGATGCGGTACTCCTGAGCGAACTCGGCCGCTTCAGCGCGCCCGACATATCCGCTCTCGGCCAGCGCGGTCAGCGCTGGCAGGGTGCCGGCCTGCCGAACCGCCGGATCCGCCTGACCGTGCACGAGCTGCAGAAGCTGCACAGTGAACTCGATGTCGCGGAGGCCGCCGGGGCCGAGCTTCAGCTGCACGGCGACTTCGTCCTCCGGAATGTTCTTGGTGACGCGCTCGCGCATCCGCTGCACGGACTCGACGAAATTCTCCCGGCTGGCACTGGTCCACACCTTCGGGGACACCGCCGCCACATACCGGCCCCCGAGCTCGAGGTCGCCCGCCAGCGGTCTGGCCTTCAGCAGCGCCTGGAACTCCCAGCTCTTCGCCCAACGGTCGTAGTAGGCCAGGTGAGACTCGAGGGATCGCACCAGGGCGCCGGACTTGCCCTCGGGACGGAGGTTCGGGTCCACTTCCCAGAGCTCGGGTTCGACGGCGGGCTGATTCAGGCCCCGCATCAGCAGGATCGCGAGCCGGGTGGCGATATCGACCGCGCGCGGCGCTTCCAGGCCGGCGGCCGGGTCACCCTCGGCGACGAAGATCACGTCGACATCACTGACG
Organism: Cryobacterium sp. TMT2-4; assembly: GCF_004402575.1. NCBI lineage: Bacteria > Bacillati > Actinomycetota > Actinomycetes > Micrococcales > Microbacteriaceae > Cryobacterium > Cryobacterium sp. TMT2-4. Next base: position 147,592 of record NZ_SOGE01000034.1, read on the forward strand.
TAGTTCAGTTCGCCGGCGCCGGCCTTGCCCATGCCGATCACCGCGAGCCGGGTGGCGCGCACCTCTTCCTCCGGGAATACGCCTCGCCCCGCGACCAGGCCGGTGGACATGCTCCGCGCGACAGCCAAGGAGGCCTCCAGCGCGGCGGCCGCCAGGTCGGCGAGCGTGCGGGCGACGGCGTCCAGGCCCGCGACCGGGTCGGCCTGCTCGAGGTCGTAGGCGGCCAGCTGCGCCAGGCGGCGCCGATAGCGCACCCGCAGGGCGACCCAGCCCTCATCGTCGACGAGGCTGGCGAACCCGTCCCGGGTACCGACCGCATCCAGCAGGTCCTCGATCAGTTCCGGCAGGTCGGGAAGGGTCGTGAGCGGCTGGGCGAGAACCGTCAATTCCTCCGGATGACGCAGGAAGAACTCGGTCAGTCCGCTCGACGCGCCGACGACCCGCAGCAGCCGCTGGGTCTGCTCCGGGTGCAGCAACAACGCCCGCACCTCGTGCGGTGCCTGGCGCAGCAGCGAAACGAGGGCCGCGAGGGCGGCATCCGGGTTGGCAGTCTTGCCGAGCAGCGGCAGCAGTGCGGCCGATTCGGGTCCGCCCAGGTCACCGACCTCATCCAGCCGAAAACGCACCTCTCGTAGCTCGACGAAGCCTACCCGGGCGAGCTCGGTCAGGGTCAGCTGTTCCCGTGCCATCGGGTCTCGTCTCCCGCTGTTAGAGCATCTCGAGGTTCTTGTCGAGCTCGAAGGGAGTGACCTGCGAGCGGTACTCCTTCCACTCCTGGCGCTTGTTGAGCAGCACATAGTTGAACACGTGCTCGCCCAGCGTCTCGGCGACCAACTCGGACTCCTCCATGTACTGGATCGCGTGGTCCAGGCTCGCTGGAAGCTGCCGGTAGCCCAGGGCGCGCCGCTCGGTGTCGCTCAGGCCCCACACATTGTCCTCGGCCTCGGGGGGAAGCTCGTAGCCCTCTTCGATTCCCTTGAGCCCGGCGGCCAGCATGAGGGAGTACGCGAGGTACGGATTCGCTGCCGAGTCGATGGCCCGGTACTCGACGCGGGCGCTCTGCCCCTTATTAGGCTTGTAGAGTGGCACCCGGATCAGGGCGGACCGGTTGTTGTGACCCCAGCACACAAAGCTGGGGGCTTCGTCTCCACCCCACAGGCGCTTGTAGGAGTTCACGAACTGGTTCGTGACGGCGGTGATCTCCGGGGCATGCTTGAGCAGCCCGGCGATGAACTGGCGGCCGGTCTTGGAGAGCTGGTATTGCGCGCCCGCCTCGAAGAACGCGTTGGTGTCGCCCTCGAACAAGGACAGGTGCGTGTGCATTCCTGACCCGGGGTGCTCCGACATCGGCTTCGGCATGAACGTCGCGTAGACGCCCTGCTCGATGGCCACCTCCTTGATGACCGTGCGGAAGGTCATGATGTTATCCGCCGTGGTCAGCGCATCCGCGTAGCGCAGGTCGATCTCGTTCTGACCGGGACCTGCCTCGTGGTGGCTGAATTCCACAGAAATGCCAAGGTCTTCGAGCATCCGCACCGACCGGCGGCGGAAGTCGTGGGCTGTGCCGCCGGGAACGTTGTCGAAGTAGCCGGCGTGGTCCACCGGCACGGGGCCGTTCTTGCCATACTTGGACGACTTGAGCAGGTAGAACTCAATTTCGGGGTGGGTGTAGAACGTGAAACCGCGGTCGGCTGCCTTGGCCAGCGTGCGCTTAAGCACATTTCGCGGATCGGCGACGGCCGGCTGACCGTCCGGCGTCATGATGTCGCAGAACATGCGGGCGGTCGGGTCGATCTCACCGCGCCAGGGCAGGATCTGGAACGTGGTCGGGTCCGGGTGCGCGAGCACATCCGCCTCGAACGACCGGGTGAGACCCTCGATCGCCGAACCGTCGAAACCGAGACCCTCGGCGAATGCGCCCTCAACCTCTGCGGGTGCGATGGCCACCGATTTGAGGGTGCCGACGACATCCGTGAACCAGAGTCGGATGAACTTGATTCCCCGCTCCTCGATGGTCCGAAGAACGAAGTCGCGCTGCTTGTCCATTCACGCCCTTTCTTGTCGCTCCCTAGGCTACTGTCTGGCGCCGGCTCTCGGGCGAAACCGGCCGCCGATCGGCCTGAACGCGCCCTGACTACACTTGAGGCATGCCAGAGTCGACCGTTCCGGATGAACCCCAGCCCGTCAGCGAGCTGAATCCCTTCGTTTCCGTGCAGTCCGGACCCAAACGGGTGCGCACGCGCCATTTTCACAACGCCAAGCAGCAGGGCATCCCGATAACGGGGCTCACCAGCTACGACATGCTCACGGCCCAGATCTTCGACCAGGCCGGCATCGACTTCCTGCTCGTGGGCGATTCGGCCGGTAACAACGTGTTCGGCTACGAGACCACCCTTCCGGTGACGGTCGACGAACTCATCCCGCTCACCCGGGCCGTCGCGCGCGCCGTGACCCGCGCACTCGTCGTCGCGGACATGCCCTTCGGTTCGTACGAGACCGGCCAGAGCGAGGCCCTGCACACCGCCGTGCGTTTCATGAAGGAAGCGCAGGCCCACGCGGTCAAGCTTGAGGGCGGGGTTCGCAGCCACAAGCAGATCAAGCGCATCGTGTCATCGGGGATCCCCGTGATGGGGCATGTCGGCTTCACCCCTCAGAGCGAGCACGGGCTGGGCGGACACATGATCCAGGGCCGCGGCGAGGCCGCGGATGAGCTGATCGAAGACGCCCTCGCGGTGCAGGACGCCGGCGCCTTCGCGGTCGTGCTCGAGATGGTCCCGGCGACGGTCGCGGCACTGGTCACCGCACGGCTCGACATCCCCACGATCGGGGTGGGTGCTGGGCCCGACGTAGACGGCCAGCTGTTGGTATGGACGGATTTCGCCGGCATGACCGAGGGGCGGGTGCCCCGATTCGTTCGGCAGTACGCCAACCTGCGCGGCGTGCTGACGGATGCTGTGCACCGGTTCAAGGACGACGTCGACTCCGGCGCGTACCCCGGGCCGGAACACAGCTACGAGTAAAACTCGCCGCTCGCGGGACTAGCGGTCGTTCTCGGCCTCTTCCGCGGCCCATTTGGCGCTGTTCGCGCGCAGCTTCTCCAGCGCGTGGACGGCCTCCTCCCGGGTGGCGAATGGCCCGACGCGGTCCGCGGAGGGGGACTGCATCCCCTGTTCGACCGCGCCCGTGCGCATGTTGTACCAGAACTGATGATCGGTGCCTTCGGACATAAGCTTGATCCTATGCCTAAGGATTCTGTTGGTCACCTCCTCCCGGGCGCGGTTTCTCCGCTCCGCTCCGTTCCCCGCCACATCGTGCGCCCGGAGTACGTCGGCAAGGGGATGCCCTCGCCCTACACAGGATCGGATCTGTACTCCTCCGAGCGCATCGAGCTGATCCGGGAATCAGGCCGGATTGCGGCCGGGGCCATCGAAGCGGTCGCACAGGCCATCCGCCCCGGCGTGACGACAGAGGAACTCGACCGGATCGGCCACGAGTTCATGATCGAGCGTGACGCCTACCCGTCGACGCTCGGCTATCGGGGGTTCCCCAAATCACTGTGTAGTTCCGTGAACGAGGTCATCTGCCACGGCATCCCGGACGACACCGTTCTTGAGAACGGCGACATCGTCAACATAGACGTCACCGCCTACAAAAACGGTGTGCACGGCGACACGAACGCCACCTTCATCGTCGGCGAGGCACGGGACGAGGTCAGGCTTCTCGTCGAACGCACCCGGGAGGCTCTCGCCCGCGGTATCAGGGCCGTCGCTCCCGGACGCCAGGTGAACGTGATCGGCCGCACCATCGAGTCCTTCGCCAAGAGGTTCGGCTACGGGGTCGTTCGGGACTTCACCGGACACGGCGTCGGCGAGGCCTTCCACTCCGGCCTGATCATCCCGCACTACGACTCCGCTCCCGTCTACGACACCGTGATGGAGGTCGGCATGGTCTTCACGATCGAACCGATGCTCACCCTGGGCGGGACCGACTGGGACATGTGGGCGGATGACTGGACCGTGACGACCCGGGACAAGAGCATCACCGCCCAGTTCGAGCACACCCTCGTGGTGACCGACCGCGGCGCCGAGATCCTCACCCTCTCCTGACAACCGGTAGGTTTTGACTATGAGTTCAACCATGGCCATTGGCATTGACATTGGCGGCACCGGGATCAAGGGAGCAGTGGTCGATCTGTCCACCGGCAAGCTCCTGTCCGATCGCATGAAGCTTCCCACGCCTAAAGGCGGCCGACCAGCCGACATCATCGAAACGACCAGGACCCTCCTGACAACCGTTTCCGCCGAGGAGGGTGCCGGCGCGCTGCCGGTGGGCATCTGCTTCCCCGCCGTCGTAAAGAACGGCCACACCATGTCGGCCGCCAACGTCTCGGACAAGTGGATCGGCCTCTCCGCCGAGAATCTCTTCCAGAAGGGTCTCGGCCAGCCCATTCATTTCGTGAACGACGCGGATGCCGCCGGCTACGCGGAGGCGCAGTTCGGCGCGGCGAAGGGGGTGAAGGGAGTGGTCATCATGACGACCCTCGGCACCGGAATCGGAACCGCACTGCTCAACGACGGTTTGCTGGTGCCGAACACCGAACTCGGCCATCTGCAGATCGAGGGCGTCGACTACGAAACCAAGGCCGCGTACTCCGCCAAGGAGCGGGAGAACATGAGCTGGGAAAAATGGGCCGGTCGGCTGCAGAAGTACTACTCGACCTTGGAAGCACTGTTCTCGCCGGACCTCTTCATCGTCGGCGGCGGGGTGTCCAAGCACCACCAGGACTTCCTGCCCCTTCTGCGACTGAAGACAGCCATCATCCCGGCCGTGCATCGCAACAACGCGGGAATCCTCGGGGCCGCCGCACTCGCCGTCAAGCATCAGGACTGACCTGCCCGGGGCGGCAGAGCACCCGGGCGCAGAACCCGGCGGCCGGAAGGTGGAATGGGCCGGCTATTACGCCGGGTTCTGTCCCGATGCCGTAGCACCCTGGACGGCCATCTATCTCGGGACTACGTTGCCGCAGCCCTCTAGCGGTCTACCCGGAAACTCGGCGAGCCGCCTTGGCGTTTCCTGTCTGACCTTGCTCCGGACGAGGTTTACCTAGCCGACCAGGTCACCCTGGCCTCTGGTGGTCTCTTACACCACCGTTTCACCCTTACCACCGGCCGAAACCGGAGGCGGTCTACTTTCTGTGGCACTGTCTCGCGGGTTACCCCGGGTGGGCGTTACCCACCATCCTGCTCTGCGGAGCCCGGACGTTCCTCGGCATCCGCTGACCCGAAGGTAGCGGATGACGCGACCGTCTTGCCGACCCATTCCACAGTCCAGAATACAGGCCGCCGGCGGGGCCCGGCTCCACCTAGATCCCGGACTCCTCCGTGCGAACCAGGATCGCCCCGCAGTCCGGGCAGAACAGGACCTCGTCGGCCGGCGAGGAACGCACGGCATCGAGGTCGCTGCCGGTGAGCGTCATCGTGCAGCCGCTGCAGGTGCGCGCCCGCAACAGGGCGGCGGCGTTGCCCCGCCCCGTCACGAAGCGCTTCTCGTACAGCGTGGCGAGGTCCTCGGCGACGCTGCCGGCGACGGCGGCCCGGTCCCGGCGGAGTTCGCCGAGCTGCCGGTTCAGATCGGCGAGGCTTTCGTTGCGCGCCTGCTCGGCGTCGTGGATCCGGAGCGCGATCGCGTCCCGCTCCGCCTCCACCGCGGAGACGGTCGCATCGCTCTCCTCGAGCCGTTCCATCACCGCGATCTCGATCTCCTCGAGCGCCAGGAGGCGCTTGCGCAGCGCCGCAAGCTCCGTCTCCAAAGCCTGCACGTCTTTCACCGAGGAAGTGTGCTGAACCCGGTCGGTGTCCCGCGCGATGCGCTTCTCGACCACTTCGACGTCGGATTCGATCCGCGCCAGCTCGGTGCGCACGTCATCACGTTCGCCGACGCGGGTGCCGAAGGCCATCCGGGTGGTGTCGAACAGCGTGGTGAGTTCCCGGATCTCGGCGTGCTGGGGCAGGGCCTTCGTCTGATGCTCGACCTGCTGCAGCCGGATGTCGAGGGCCTGAAGCCGGAGAAGCTCTTTCTGTTCTACTGGGGATGCCTTCACGATGTCCTGACCTTTGCGAATAGAAATATGAACGAGCGTTGGGGGTGGATCCGAACTTCATCGGCAGGCTACTGCACGATCGCGAAGTCCCAGGGATCCGTGCGCAGGGAACTGCTGGTGATGCGCACACCGGGCAGAAGAGCCCGCAGCTGTTCGGCGGCCGGCTCGATCCAGAGCCATTCACTGGCCCAGTGCGACACGTCGATCAGGGCAGGGGTGCCCCCCGACAGCCCGGACTGCTCACGGGCCTCCGACGCCGGGTGGTGACGGAGGTCGGAGGTGATATAGACGTCGGACGCCTGCACGGCGGGATGAGGGAGAAGGGAATCGCCTGCACCACCGCAGAGCGAGACGGTTTTGACGACACTGCCGTACTCCCCCGAGACCCGGACGCCAGTGGCGGTCGCCGGCAGGAGCTGGGCGAGGCGGTGGGCCAGTTGGCCCAGGGTGGTCGGGTGCGCGAGCCGGCCGACCCGGCCGATTCCCGTTCCCGCCGCGGCGCCCGCCGTGATGGGGGTTGCGTCAATGAGGCCGAGTCGGGTGGCGAGGATGTCCGAGACGCCGTCTACGACGACATCCGCGTTGGTGTGGGCCGCAAGGAGAGCGCAATTCGCTCGGATCAGACGACCGATCAGGGCGCCCTTGTAACGGTCTTCGGCGACCGACGTGACGCCGCGCAGCAGGAGCGGATGGTGCACCAGGAGCAGGTCTGCGTCATGTCCGACCGCCTCGTCCACGGTCGCGGAGACGGCGTCCACGGCCAGGTGGATCGATTCGACGGGCTGGCCGGGGTTGCCGCAGACCAGACCCGGGGCGTCCCAGACTTCGGCACCGGACAACGGCCACAGTTCATGGATGATCCGACTGACATCGGCGAGTGAGACGGGCACCTCGTCAGCCTACCGGTGACGAGGCGGTGCGCCCTCCTGACGACGGTTGACCGGAATTCCGAGGAACTGCAAGCGCGGTCACCGCCACCAGAACCAGCCCGAGCCCGGCCCAGCCGGACGGTGGCAACCGCTCGCCGACGATCAGGACCGCCAGCAGCGTAGCCACGAGAGGTTCGACGAGGGTGAGGCTGGTCGCCGTGCTGCCGCAGACCGTGCGCGGGCCGCGGCCGAAGAGCAGATAGGCGACGAACATGGGCCCGATCGCGCGAGCAGCCCGAGCAGAACGCCCAGAGGAGCGGACCCGGCGGCCTGGTCCGACTGCCGGCCGGTGATCAGCAGAATCGTGCCGAGCAGAGCCACCAGTGTGCACAGTGTCCAGAGCCGTGTGACTGCCCTTGGTCGCCAGCGGGCTGGCGCTGACGGGCAGGAAGTGCGCGGCCGTGCCCGTCGTTCCCCAGAGCAGCGCGGCCAGAAAGATGGGGGCCACGCCGAGCCGGCTCGTGACGGTTCGCGGCGGCGTCACCATCCGAGGGTGCCGGGAGCCCCCTTGAACGGTCCGACGACCCGGGAGGTGATCCAGCCGCCGTAGAAGTCGCCCGGCTGAGGCAGCACCGCTTCCCCGTTCACGGTAACGAGGTCCATCCGTCCGGGGTACAGCGCGACGCGGTTCGCCAGATCCTCGAAGCCCCGCGTCGGCGACGGGTAGTACCACCCGGCCGCCTCCTCCACGCGCCCCGGGGTGACCATGCTCAGGTACGACGCCTCGCCCTTGTACTCGCAGTACGATCGGCCGGTCACCGGTTCGAGGCTCCCGGCCCGGAACGCGGAGCGCGGCAGGTAGTAGACCGGCGGATGGCTGGTCTCGAGCACCCGGACGGCATCGTCGGTGTCGACCAGGACCAGGCCACCGAGGGTGACGACGACCCGGTCGGCACTCGTCTCCACGCGAGGCGGTCGCGGGTAATCCCAGACCGATTCCTGGCCGGGTCCGGGCACAACCCGGTTAGTGCGAAACGGCTTCATCCGGCCAGCGTACCGGGAGCGGCCGGGTGAATTCGAACATTGGACGAACCCTCCTGGCGCTGCAACTCCACCCCGAAGACGGCGGCCTGGGTGCGGCGCTCCATGCCGAGTTTGCTGAGCACCCCCGACACATAGTTCTTCACCGTCTTCTCCGCCAGGTCAAGGTGCTCGCCGATCTGGCGGTTGGTGAGGCCCCGGGAGATCAGATCGAGGACTTGCCGTTCCCGCGTCGTCAGCGCTCGAACGGCAGGATCGCCTCGGTCCAGCTCCAACGAGGTTGCCACCCGGCCGGCCAGCAGCGGGGTGAGCAGCGACTCCCCCCCTGCCACACGCCGGATTCCCTGCACCAGGCGATCACCGCGGATGTCCTTCAAGACATAGCCGGACGCCCCAGCCAGGACGGCGGCGCGGCTGGCCATGTCGTCGTCGAACGCCGTGAGCATCAGGCACCGGATGCCGGGATCCCTCCCCCGGATGTCCCGGCAGGCGTCGATGCCGCTTCCGTCGGGCAGCCGCACGTCAAGGACCACGACGTCCGGCCGGGTGGCGGCGACCCTCGCCACGGCCTGCCGCCTCGTTGCCGCCTCCCCTACCACTTCCAGGTCAGCTTCGGCGTTGATCAGGGCAGCCAGGCCGATACGGACGACGTCGTGGTCGTCGACCACGAACACGCGCGTCATCGGGAAGTCTCTGCGGAAGCGTCGCTCACGCGCGCCGTCCAACGCAGTTCGGCACCGCGCGGCGCCCGGTCGCGCAGCGACACCATCCCCTGCCAGCGTTCGGCTCTGACCGCCAGATTAGCGACGCCGCTGCGCCGACTTGCGCCGGTCAGACCGACGCCGGTGTCGCCGATCTCGACCGTGAGGATGTGCGCTGCGACCGAGACGCGCACTTCAGCCTCCCGGGTTCCGGAGTGCCGGACCACGTTGGTCAGCCCCTCGCGCACGACCGCCACGACATCATCAGCCAGCGAGGTGGAAACGAGCAGATCGATCGCCCCGGAGAACACCACCCGCGGCGGGTGCGCAAAGAGAGGTCCGACCTCGTCGAGCAGGTCGACGATGCTGCGGCGAAGCCCGTGCCGGTCGGGGTCCGCCTGCGTCGACAGCCCGAAGATCGCGGTGCGGAGGTCGGCGATGACCGCGTCGAGCGCTCCCACCTGGTCGGCCAGCCGCCGCCCGAACACCGGGTCGGCGGTCATCCCGCCGAGGGCGCGCACGGCGAGCCCGACAGCGAAGACCCGCTGAATGACCCGGTCGTGCAGCTCACGTGCGATCCGGTCGCGATCGGTGAGCACCGCCAGACGCGCCCGGTCCGTGCTGTTCTGCTCGAGGTGGCGGCCCGCATATGCCAGTCGGGCGAAATCGACGGCCGAATCGAGGTCCACGGCAGTGAACGGGGGCGCCCCGCTGGGCCGGGAGGCCGTGAGCACCACTGCGGGCGGGCCGGTTTCCCCGGCTTTGCCCAGCGGGACCACCAGGGTCGACCCGAGTATCAGGAGCGACTCGGGGCCCGCAGCCTCGCGCTCTTCCCGGCCGACGAGGACCGGCCGGCCGGTTGCCATCGCCCGGCCGCACAGGCTCCCCGCCACGGGGAAGGCCAGGCCGTCCAACGGTCGAGTGGCACTGCCATGAGCCGCGTGGACGACAAAACCGTCCCCCACGCCCGAATCAACACCAGGCGGCCCGATGACGCAGACTAGGTCCGCATCCGCAGCCGACGCGAAGATGTCTGCCAGCAACATCAGTGGGTCACCCGTTCGCTCACCCCGCAAACCCTCGATGAAATCGGCGGATGCGGCCACCCACCGCGACCGGCGCGGGAGGGGCAGGTGCGCCGGCAGGTCGATCACTGTCTCCGAGCGAGCCTCGGGACGTTCGTTCAGGGTGACCGGGATAGTTTCGTGGGGCATGACCGAGGACCGCCTCTCGTCTGGTAGCGGGGATACTACCCGCACGGGACCTTCGGCCCTGTCCCGGTCCGGCAGGCACTGCGATCATAACGTGGGGCGGTCTGTCCGGTGCGATTCCACCCCAGAGCAGGAGTCACACCCATGGTTGAAAAAGTGATCGTCGCCATTGACGGTGGGGCCGCGAGCAAGGCGGCCCTGGACTGGGCCCTCGACCGGGTCGTGACGCTCGAACGGATGCAGGGCACGCCCGTGCAACTCGAACTCACCACAGTGGTGGAGCTGGGCTGGTACCCCGCTGAGGGATCGGACTATTCCAGTCAGCCTGCCTACGAGCGCCCGCTCGCGGAAGCCCTTCGACGGGTCGAACAGGTGGCACCCTCCTGCCGGAAGACGAGCTACATCCGCCATGGCGTCCCGGTCGATGAGCTGGCGCGGGCATCGGCGACCGCCGACCTTCTGGTCATCGGCACGAACAAGACCGGTGTTCTCGCCGGGACGGTCTTCGGCACCCTTCCCCTTCGCCTCGCGGCCCACGCCCGTTGCCCTGTCGTCGTCGTCCCCGTCAACTGGCAGGCACGTGGCGGCCACATCGTCGTGGGCATGGAGAACGACGTCACGGCCCTGGTCGCCGTTGACTTCGCGGCCCGCGAAGCCGAGCGTTACAAACTCCCTCTCGATATCGTCCACGCCTGGACCATTCCCGCGACCGTGGCCGTCGAATACGGTGCCGTCCTGCCCTACGAGGAGATACGGGACGCCCACGCGCGCATCCAGTCGGGGGCAACGAGGAGGGTTCGCGACGCGCATCCGGCGCTGCATATCGCCGAGGTTCTGAAACAGGGCACCGCGGCATCCGTGCTCGTGAATGCCTCCCAAACGGCGTCCCTCGTCGTCGTCGGCACACACGGCCGGGGTGCCGTCGGCAGCCTCTTTCTCGGTTCGGTCAGCCACGACGTGCTGATGAACCTGCCGTGCCCGGTCGCTGTGGTCCCCCGCCCGGCCGGTGAACGCGCCGAGTCCCGACCGGACTCCACGGAAGGTGTGAAGAAGCGGTGAACACCTCCTACATCGGATTCGACGGGTCGCCCGTGGTCCTGGTGCACGTCGTCGACGATGAGTGGGGGCTGCTGGGTCCCGACTACGCGCGGGAGGCCGAGCGCCGGGCGAGCAGTCTGCTCACGCAGGAGATCACCGCGGCGAAGACGCATCCCGGGCTGGACATCGGCGCGCTCGTCCTGCACGGGTCTCCCGCCTGGACGCTCGCCGCGGTGCCGGAATCGACCACAGACAGCCGAAGCGGAGTCGTCGTGGATGTCGACCGTTTCGAGGGATCCACCTCGGCCGTCATTATCGGCGCCCAGGAGGCGCGCCGCCTTGGCCACGAACTCATCCTCGTGCATGCGCCGTCGACTTTGCGTGCGGAGCCCGGAGCTCGCGACTGCCGCGACCCCCGGCGCGTTCGTGAATCCCCGGCTGGTGCACCGGCCGCCGGCCGAGGCTCTGCTCGATGTCGGCAGCGAGGCTGCCATACCGTGCTCAGAGTTTCACATCCGAGGCCCGTGACCCAGTCGGTGATCGATTCAGTCACCAACGACGTCCTGATGAACATCAACGTGCCTGTGCTGATCGCCCGGTCCGACTGACACCCTCCGATTCGCACGCTCCGATTCGAGCGCTGTGGATAACTTAGACGGGTTCGCTGACCGGTCCGGTCTCGGTGCCGGCGACCCTGATCACGGCGACTGGGCAGGGCATGGTCAAAACGATCACATGACTGACCGAACCCAGCCAGAAGCGAGCGAACCCGTGGCGACCGTGGCTGCCCACAACGAGAAGCCGCGCACCGGTCGCCGCCGACACAAGTGCGTCCACCGGCAACTCGAGGTCGAGCCGCAGGTCAAGCACCAGGTCCGGATAGCGTTCGGCCAGCCCCACCAGCGCTTCGGAGAGGACCAGGCGGTCCGCCTCATCGGGCACCATCGGCCAGTCGATCATGGCGCGCTCTTCGGTCCAAGGGGCCGGCGCACTCCAGCAGTACAGCGCCGTCAACCGTTCGCCCGGGCGGTCCGCCTGATCCGCGGCGAATGTCACAGCGGCGAGGGATGCCTCGGAACCGTCCACCCCGACGACGACGCCGGTGCAGCGCTGTTCCTCCCGCTCGGGCACGACGACGACGAAACCGGCGGCGTAAGCAGCGATCTGCGCGGCTTGGGTGCTGAAGACATAGTCCCGAAACCGGCCCAGGGCGTGCGAGCCCACGACGAGGAGTTGCGCGCCGACGGCCCAGTCGGTGAGGGCCCCGGTGGGCGAGCCCTCGAGGACCGTCGTGCGAAAAGTCAGGTCAGGAGCGACACTGCGGGCCTCCTCACCCTCACGGGCGAGCAGCAGTTCGGCCTGCTCGCGGGCCGAGTGCAGAAACCCGGCCGGGGTCGTGCCGAAGGTCGCGTCGACGACGTGCACCAACTCGATCTCCAGGCTCCGGGGACGCGCATAGTCGAGCGCCCACTGGAGCGCAGCCCGAGCCGGCGGCCGACCGCTGACGCCCACTACAACACGGTTGTCCACGACGACCTCCTCCGCTCCCCGTCACAGCGGGCAGAACGGGGTCTACGATGTCGCGCGCCGATCCGACAGAACAGGGCCGAAAGTCCCGGCGTCGGTCAGGACGTCAGTAGTCGAACTCGTCGAACTGTGGCGAATCCAGCCCGTCGCCCGTCCACGAGGCTCGGCCCGAGGCCGTGCCGACCAGGGCCTTATGGCGGAGAGTGTCCACCGTCTCCGGCTCCAACAGCTCTGACTGTGCGGAACCGGCAGTAACGCAGACCAATCGGCCGGATCCGCCGATCAGGATCTGGATGCGACCCAGCAGGCCCGTCTCTTTGACGATCGGGATGTCGACGACATCGACCTGGGGACGGAGACTCAACGCCTCGGCATAGTGCATGACGGCATCCGCAAGGTCATCGCCCGTGATGACCGATCCGCCGGGGTGAAATAGACGCTTCATGGTAGACCCCTGATTGTTCACGAAATGGACATGTGCAGCCAAGGTCTGGGGCATATTCCGATTCTAGACCGTGCGGGGTTTACAGGTCGAGAGTTCGGTTCACAACCTGTTCGGCAACCTCGACCAGCCACTGGCCGTTGTCGCGGGCATATTGACGCAGGGTCGCGAAGGCCTCTTCCATGTCGACGGTGTGGGTGAAAGCGACGACGCCCTTGGCCTGCTCGATCAGAACGCGGCTACTGAGCGCGCGTTGCAGCTACGCCCGAGCCACGCCGCTCTCCCTGATGGCGCGTTCCTGAAGAATGCCGATGGTGGCGGTGTCGGCCAGCGCCTGGACCGTGCGCAGGTCCCCCGCTCCCAGACCGCCGAGGTGATCCCAGAAGACATTGAGCGATCCGATGGTCGTCGCTCGCAGCCGCAGGGGGACCGAATGCATCGACTTGAAGCCAAGTTCGAGCGCTCCCGCCCGGAACCGTGGCCACGCCGGGGCGAGGACATCGAGGTCGGGAATGGCCACGGGTAGCCGGTCGTGTAGCACTCGACGCACGGCCCATTGCCGGCCCGCAGCTGCGATATTTCAATCAGGCGACTTCGTTCGTCGGTTGAGGCCACGACCTCGAGATCGTTGTCGTTGTAGGCGGAGAGGATGATCCCGACCGCGGACGCCCCGAAGAGCGTGGCGCAGGTCTCTACGAGTGTGTGCAGCAGGTCGACGACGTCGTACCCGACGACAAGCGGGTCGGCCAGCGTGACGAAGGTCTCAACCAACTGACCTTCACGTGTTCTGGTCACCATAATTCCATCCCAATACCCGTCTAATTCTGAAGTAAACATCAACCCTTCGCGCCACAACATAGTCCGCTACCTCGCGGACCGTGCGCGCGTGGGAGTGCGGGGGCGGCGGGAGTACAGGTCAACCGCTCCGATGTCCAACGTTCCGACGTTCCGACGACCATCGGGAACGCGAACACGTCTTCGACGTCGCTCGCGCACACGGTTTCGGCGCCGAACGGTGCGCCGAGGGTGGAGATCGCCACGCCGGTGACGGGCAGCACCCGCAGGAACGGCGAACACAGGTGCGTGCTGTTCAGGTTCGCGTTTGGCAACTCCTCGACAGCGAGGCCGAACGATTGACGGTCAGACCGGGACATGACGACGTTCACCCCCCCCGGGCATCCGTTACTCGGATCGAAATTACTCGCATCGAAGTCGCTCGCGCGTGAGTGTGAACGGTGCCTTCACGACCACTCGGCTCCGCGGGAAAGCAACGATTATTCCGCGGCGGGCAGCGACTTTCTCAGTCACGCCGTTTCCAGCGTATCGCGCGGAACCCGGCTCCGTAGAGCTATTGAAGAACCTGCGTCCGACCTTTGCACGCACCGAGGATCGGTCACGGCCGGACGGGGCGTAGGCCGAGTCAGTCGGCGAACCTGCGCAGCATCTCCAGCACGACCGCGGCCGAGCGGTCGGCCGCGTCGTCGATGTGGGTGAGGTGATCGTCAACCGGTCCGCACAGGTCGGAGATGCCGCGGACCGCCACGAACGGTACGCCATGAGCGAAGCAGGTTTGAGCAGCGCCCACGGATTCCATGTCGGTGGCGAGAACCCCGGGGAACAGCACGCGGAGGCTCTCTGCGCGCTCCACGCTCACGAAGGCGTCGTTGGAGACCAGCAGCCCGCGGCGCACGACCAGCGCCGATCCGTCGGGCATCCGGGCAGCCGACTCGGCGCCGCGCAGCGCCTCAGTCGCGCCCTCGTAGCGAGCCGGCATGCCGGGCACCTGGCCGAGCGCGTACCCGAAGACGCGTGCGTCAGCGTCGCTGTTGAGGTATTCGCTCCCGATGACCACCTCGCCCACCCGCACCTGGGCGCCCACCCCGCCGGCCGAACCCGCGCTGATCACCAGCGGCGACGCCTCGGGGTCCTCGGCGCGCAAAAAGAGGAGTGCGGATGTCGTCCCACCGGCCGCGTTGACCAGCCCGATGCCGCTCTGCACGAGCAGCACTTCACGCCCGGCCAGGGTGAGGCGGTGCCGGCGGGCCCTGCCGATGGCGACCGGCGGCGCGGAAGCGGTGGCCGCCGCCAGGAACGGAGCGGCCTCCTCCTCCATCGCGACCAGAATGATCGCGTCGACGGTCGTCATGCGGTGACGGTGGCCCAGGCGCCGCGGGCGGCCAGGAAGACCTTCACGGCGTCCTGGGCGGCTGCCAACGAGTGGTTGGCTCCCCAACCGCACTGAACCTCGTTGGCGGCGGGCACCTCGGTGGCGCCGAGGATGTCGGTCATGGTGGCCTCGATCAACTCGAGGACCTCGGCGTACTCCGGCTGCCCCTGCAGAATGAGGTAGAAACCGGTTTGACAGCCCATCGGCGAGAAGTCGATGACTCGGGTGGAATGGTTGCGGGAGTGCTCGGCGAAGAGGTGCTCGATCGAGTGCACTGCCGGCATCTCCAGGTGAAGGACGTTGGGCTGGGTGAAGCGCACGTCGTACTTCACGATGGTGTCCCCCTGCGGCAGCATCTTGGTATCGGCCAGGCGCACGTAGGGTGCGACAACCGTGCGGTGATCGAGGTTGAACGATTCGACGTTCATGCGTGGCTGATTCACGTGTTCTCCCTGGAAGCTGTCGTGGCACTCGGCTGAAGCTCGTTCGCAACGGACGTGATCAGGGGTTTATGTGTGGGCCCTACCGGGCTCGAACCGATGACATCCACGGTGTAAACGTGGCGCTCTACCAACTGAGCTAAAGGCCCCTGACGCAACGGCCGGTGAAGGCCGTGTTTCATCATACAGATTCTGCGCGCCGGGTGGACCGCGGCCGGGTTCAAGCCGGCTGGAGTTCGCCGATCGCAGCCCGGTAGGCCTCCAACGACCGGGGCTCGCCCGGCGCGGTGATGAAGCTGGCCCGGATGATCCCCTCAGGGTCGATCAAGAACGTGGCCCGGTTCGCAAAGCCCTTTTGCTCGAGGAACACCCCGTATTCCTTAGCGACCGCACCGTGCGGCCAGAAGTCGGCCAGGAGGTCGAAGGTGTACCGTTCCTGTTCCCCCCAGGCACGCAGGGCGTGACGGGAATCGACCGAGATGCCGAGCAGTTCCACCTCGTTGGCGACGAACAACGACAGGTTGTCCCGCAGCTCGCACAACTCGCCACTGCAGATTCCCGAGAACGCGAGGGGGAAGAAGACCAGGGCGACCGACTTCTTCCCGCGGAACTCGCTGAGCTGCACCCGCTCGCCGAACTGGTTGAAGAGCTCGAAATCAGGAGCCTGGGTGTCATTTTCCAACGCCATGGAGCGCTTCCTTTCGTGCGCCCACGGGAACGATGCAAGGCGACGCCACAGCCTAGCCCCGCCTTCTGCCGGAACCAAGATGAGCGTCCCAAGGGACCCTCGATTCCCGGCCCGAACGGCGCTCACCGACCGCGCACAAACCGAAGGCAAAATCTGTAGGCTTGCGTGGTGCCATCGGTCGTGATCCGACCGTCATCCGGCACCGCTAACTTGGCAGGTTCGCTTCGATGGTCTGCCCAACAGAGAGAGGTCGAGTGTGACTGTCAACGACCAGGACCCGTATTCGGTTAACAGCACGGATGCGGACCCGGAGGAAACCGCCGAATGGTCGGAATCGCTGGACGCGCTCGTATCGGCCCACGGTCACCAGCGTGGTCGGGAGATCATGCTGACGCTCCTGAAACGCTCCAAGGAACTGCACCTCGGCGTGCCCATGGTGCCGACCACGGACTACATCAATACCATCGCGGCCGGCAATGAACCCGACTTCCCCGGCGACGAAGACATCGAGCGCCGCTACCGCGCCTGGATACGCTGGAACGCCGCAGTTCTCGTGCACCGTGCTCAGCGCCCCGGAATCTCCGTCGGCGGCCACATCTCGACCTATGCATCCTCCGCTGCCCTCTACGAGGTCGGCTTCAACCACTTCTTCCGCGGCCAGGACCACCCGGGCGGCGGAGACCAGATTTTCATCCAGGGCCATGCCTCCCCCGGAACCTACGCGCGGGCCTTCCTCGAGGGCCGCCTGAGCACCGACCAACTCGACGGATTCCGCCAGGAGAAGTCCCACGGCCCCAACGGGCTGTCCTCCTACCCGCACCCGCGACTGATGCCGGAATTTTGGCAGTTCCCGACGGTCTCCATGGGACTCGGCCCGATCAACGCCATCTACCAGGCGCAAACCAACCGGTACCTCACCAACCGCGGGATCAAGGACGCCAGCGACCAGCAGGTCTGGGCGTTTCTCGGCGACGGCGAGATGGACGAGGTCGAGAGCCGCGGGCAGCTGCAGGTTGCCGCCAACGAGGGTCTCGACAACCTCAATTTCATCGTCAACTGCAACCTCCAGCGCCTCGACGGCCCGGTACGCGGCAACGGCAAGATCATCCAGGAACTGGAAAGCTTCTTCCGCGGCGCCGGCTGGAACGTCATCAAGGTCGTCTGGGGTCGCGAGTGGGACGAGCTGCTCTCCCGCGACACCGATGGCGCCCTGCGCGACCTAATGAACGCCACCCCCGACGGCGACTACCAGACGTACAAGGCCGAGAGCGGTGCGTACGTGCGTGAGCACTTCTTCGGCCGCGACCCCCGCGCGCTCAAGCTCGTCGAGGGTTACACCGACGACGACATCTGGAACCTCAAGCGCGGTGGCCACGACTACCGCAAGGTCTACGCGGCATTCAAGGCCGCATCCGAGCACAAGGGCCAGCCGACCGTCATCCTGGCCAAGACGGTCAAGGGTTACGCCCTCGGCCCGAGCTTCGAGGGCCGCAACGCGACCCACCAGATGAAGAAGTTCACCCTCGACAACCTCAAGACGTTCCGCGACAGCACCCACATGCCGATCACGGATGCCCAGCTCGAGGAGAACCCCTACCTCCCGCCGTACTTCAAGCCGGACGAGGACGATGAAGCGATCCAGTACCTGCATGAGCGCCGCCGCGCGCTCGGCGGGTACGTGCCGGAGCGTCGCAGCAAGTACACGCAGATCACCCTGCCGGGCGACGCGACCTACGCCCCCACCAAGAAGGGTTCCGGCACGCAGGAGATCGCGACCACGATGGCCTTCGTACGGCTGCTCAAGGAACTGCTGCGCGCCAAGGACTTCGGACACCGCATCGTGCCGATCATCCCGGACGAGGCTCGCACCTTCGGCATCGACGCGTTCTTCCCGAATGCCAAGATCTACAACCCCAGCGGCCAGCAGTACACCTCGGTCGACCACGCGCAGCTTTTGGCGTATAAGGAGAGCCCGCAGGGCCAGATCCTGCACGTGGGGATCAACGAAGCCGGCGCGATGGCTGCTTTCACCAACGTGGGCACGTCGTACGCAACGCAGGGTGAGCCGCTCATCCCGATCTACGTCTTCTACTCGATGTTCGGCTTCCAGCGCACGGGCGACGCCATGTGGGCCGCGGGCGATCAGATGACCCGCGGGTTCATGATCGGCGCAACCGCCGGACGCACCACCCTCACCGGTGAAGGCCTGCAGCACGCCGACGGCCACTCGCCGTTGCTGGCCTCGACGAACCCCGCCGTGGTCTCGTACGACCCGGCCTACGGCTACGAGATCGGGCACATCGTGCGGTCGGGACTCGAGCGGATGTACGGAGGAACGCACGCCGACCCCAACGTCATGTACTACATCACGGTCTACAACGAGCCGCAGGTGCAGCCGCGCGAGCCCGACGACGTGGACGTGGACGGCATCGTGCGCGGCATCCACCGCGTCAGCGTGTCCGATGTGTCCGGTCCGAAGGCGCAGCTGTTGGCCTCCGGCGTCTCCGTGCCCTGGGCGCTCGAGGCCCAGGCCCTTTTGGCCGAGGACTGGGGAGTGTCCGCCGACGTCTGGTCGGTCACCTCCTGGGCCGAACTGCGTCGCGATGGCATCGCGGTCGAGGAACACAACTTCCTCTACCCGGACGACGCGCCGCAGATCCCCTATGTGACGGAGAAGCTGGCCGGCACCGCCGGACCGTTCATCGCCGTCACCGACTTCATGCATGCGGTGCCCGATCAGATCCGGCAGTTCGTGCCCGGCGACTTCGCGACCCTCGGCGCCGACGGGTTCGGTTTCTCCGACACCCGCCCGGCGGCCCGCCGCTACTTCAAGATCGACGGACCGTCGATGGTGGTGCGCGCACTCGAACTTCTCGCTCGCCGAGGCGAGGTCGACCGCAGCGTCGTCGGCCAGGCGATCGCGAAGTACCGGTTGCACGACGTAACGGCGGGAACTACCGGTTCCGCCGGGGGCGAGAGCTAACAGCCCCCGTGGCACCCACACCGAAGACGAAGGAACAGACGCTCAGCTGGCTGCGAACGATATCCGGGGAGCTTTCCACGGCGACGCTGAAGCGTCTCGAGGACACGCTGCCCTGGTACGGCGATATGCCGCCCGGGCGGCGTTCCGCCGTGGGCCTGGTCGCCCAGGCCGGGATCACGTCGTTCATCTCGTGGTTTGACGACCCGCGGTCCACCCCCTGGATCGCGGCCGACGTTTTCGGTGCCGCTCCGCGAGAACTGCTGCGCTCAATCAGCCTGCAGCAGACCCTGCAGCTCATCCGCGTCACCGTCGAGGTGGTGGAGGAGCGGGTCAAAGACGGCGGGGAAATCCTGCGGGAGGCCATCCTGCTGTACTCCCGCGAGATCGCCTTCGGCGCGGCGGATGTCTATGCCCGGGCAGCCGAGGCACGCGGCCTCTGGGATGTCCGCCTCGAGGCCCTGGTCGTCGACTCGATCCTGAGCGGCGAGTACGACGACGAACTGCCCAGCCGGATCGCGGCCCTCGGCTGGCACGGGCACGGCGAGGTCTGCGTGCTCGTGGGCACGACACCCAAGATGCTCGACGTCGACCAGCTGCGTCGCTCGGCCCGCCACATGGCCGCCGACGTTCTGATCGGGGTGCAGGGCAACCGGCTCGTCCTGGTCATCGGCCGGGCCCACCCGTCGCCGACCGAGACGGATGACGCGATCGGCACGGCCTCCGCCCTCAGCTTCATGGAGATCGCGGTGCAGCTCGAGCCGAGCTTCGGCGCCGGCCACCTGGTGCTCGGCCACGAGGTGCCGAATCTGGTCGACGCGTCCAAGAGCGCTAAGGCCGCCTTGGCCGGCTTCGCCGTGGCGCGCTCCTGGCGCAACGCCCCACGCCCTGTACAGGCGGACGATCTGCTCCCCGAGCGGGCGCTGGCCGGCGATCCGCTTGCCCGCGCCACGCTGATCCACCGGATCTACCGCCCGCTGCAGGCGCATTCGACCGAGCTGCTCACCACACTCTGGTGCTACCTGGACAACGGTCGCTCCCTGGAAGCCACCGCCCGGGAACTGTTCGTACACCCGAACACCGTGCGCTACCGCCTGAAGCGGGTGTCAGAGGTCATCGGCTACGACGCCACGGGCGCCCGTGAGGCCCTCATCCTGCAGGCCGCCCTGATCATCGGGTCGATCAGCGACCACGACGGCTCAACACGCCGGCGTTAATCGCGGCGTCAGAGGTGCCGAACTAACGAGATTCGACAAACACTCCGCGAATAGTTGGTGGATCTCCGACATGCCCGCAACAAACGAGGTTGGGAGACTGGATTAATGATTGTTGTCGTCTGCCCCGGTCAGGGCTCACAAACCCCCGGCTTCCTCGAGCCCTGGCTTCGGAACCCCACTTTCGCCGCCGGCCTGGACGAGATCTCCGCGGCCTGCGGAATTGATCTGATGCGCCACGGCACCGTGAGCGACGCCGACACCATTCGGGACACCCGAATCGCCCAGCCACTGATCGTGGCCGCCGGACTCCTCACGTTGAACGCACTCCTCGCCGACGGCCGGCGGGAGCGCATCACCGGTATCGCCGGTCACTCGGTGGGCGAGATCACCGCCGCAGCCGGCGCCGGCATCCTCAGCGCGGTGGACGCCGTGCGTTTCGTGCGCGAGCGCGGCACCGCCATGGCCGAGGCCGCGGCGCTGGAGCCCTCCGGCATGAGCGCCGTGCTGGGCGGCGATGAGACCGAACTCCTGGCCCGCCTCGACGAACTCGACCTCGCCCCGGCCAACTTCAACGGTGGCGGACAGA
This sequence comes from Cryobacterium sp. TMT2-4, assembly GCF_004402575.1. Classification (NCBI taxonomy): domain Bacteria; kingdom Bacillati; phylum Actinomycetota; class Actinomycetes; order Micrococcales; family Microbacteriaceae; genus Cryobacterium; species Cryobacterium sp. TMT2-4. The sequence goes on from NZ_SOGE01000034.1 coordinate 168,599, forward strand.
TCGTCGTCGCCGGCTCACTCGCGGCTCTGGCCGCTCTCGGCAAGAACCCCAATCCGCGCACCCGGGTGATTCCGCTGCAGGTGGCTGGTGCATTCCACACGCGGTATATGCACCCGGCGGTGAAGCACCTCACCCGTGTCTCCGCGCTGCTCGCGCCCGCCGATCCCACGCTTTCGATCTGGACGAACCGGGACGGCAGCGCGGTGTCCAACGGTGTCCGGTTCGTGGAGTTGCTGGTTGATCAGGTGTCCTCGCCGGTACGGTGGGATATGTGCATGCGTTCGTTCGCGGATGCCGGCGTGACCGGAATCATTGAGGTCGCACCGGCCGGGGCTCTTGTCGGCCTCGCCAAACGTGCCCTCAAGGGCGTGCCCAGCGTAGCGATCAGGACGCCGGACGACCTGCCCGCTGCGTTCGACCTGATCGACCAGCAGAACCTAGTCTGACCGAAAGAGAATATGTCCAAGCCAACACTCCAGCAATCGCACGGTCCCCGGTACACCCGGATTCTCTCGATCGGCGCCGCCCGCGGGGACCTGGTCGTGCCCAACGACGACCTGGTCGGTCCGATCGATTCGTCTGATGAATGGATCCAACAGCGCACCGGCATCATCACCCGCACAAGAGCGAGCCAGGACATCCAGGCCGTCGACCTCGCGACGGATGCCGCCCGCGAAGCCATAGAGAGGTCCGGCATCCAGCCACACCTGATCGACGCCGTCATCGTGGCCACGATCAGCAACGGCCGGCAGACACCGTCCATTGCCGCCGTGGTCGCCGATCGGGTCGGCGCCAACCCCGCCGCCGCCTACGACGTCAACGCCGCCTGCGCCGGATACACCTACGCCGTGGCGCAAGCCGATTCCCTGATCCGCACGGGCACCGCCCACTACGCGCTCGTCATCGGCGCCGAGAAGCTATCCGACCTCGTCGACCCCACGGACCGCAGCATCTCGTTCCTCCTCGGCGACGGCGCCGGCGCCGTCGTCATCGGCCCGAGCGACTTCCCGGGGATCGCACCCACCGTGTGGGGATCCGACGGGTCCAAGGCCGATGCCATCACCATGAATCACACCCTGCAGGAATACCGACGCGGAGAATCCGAATGGCCCACCCTGCGCCAGGAAGGCCAAACGGTTTTCCGCTGGGCCGTCTGGAACATGGCGAAGGTGGCTAAGGAGGCTCTCCAGGTCGCGGGAATCGAGAGCGACCAGCTCGCCGCTTTCATCCCGCACCAGGCCAATATGCGCATCATCGACGAGTTCGCCAAGCAACTGAAGCTTCCCGACTCGGTCGTCATCGCCCGCGATGTCGCCACCACCGGGAACACCTCGTCGGCGTCGATCCCGCTGGCCACCCACCGTCTCCTGGTAGAGCACCCCGAGCTCAGCGGTGGCCTCGCCCTCCAGATCGGCTTTGGAGCAGGACTGGTGTTCGGCGCGCAGGTCGTCGTGCTTCCCTAGATTTCACTCAACTCCCCTCTAAACTGAATCTCGGTCATACGAGACACCCCCAAGGAGAAATAACATGGCATTGTCCACCGAAGAAGTTCTTGCCGGCCTGGCCGAACTCATCAACGACGAGACTGGCATCGCGACCGACACAGTTGAGATGGGGAAGTCATTCACCGATGATCTGGACATCGATTCCATCTCGATGATGACCATCGTCGTCAACGCGGAAGAAAAGTTCGACGTCAAGATCCCCGACGAAGAGGTCAAGAACCTCAAGACCGTCGGCAACGCTGTCGACTTCATCGTCAAGGCTCAGGTCTAGTCCACAAATGAACAGGCCGGTCGGCATCTGCCGACCGGCCTGATCTGTGGGTGATGCCCACGTTTGCACGCCTCACGGAGAGTTAACGTTATGACCAAAAAAATCGTTATCACCGGCATCGGTGCGACTTCCCCTCTCGGCGGCACGGCCGCCGACAGCTGGTCGGCCCTGCTCGCCGGTGAATCGGGGACGAGCACGCTAGACCACGAATGGGTGGCCCGGACTCAGCTCCCCGTGACCTTCGCCGCCCAGGCCAGGGTTCCATCCGTCGACGTTCTGGCCCGCCACGAGACGAAGCGTCTCGACCCCTCCAGCCAGTTCGCGTTGATTGCCGGGCGTGAAGCCTGGGCGGATGCCGGCTCCCCCGAAGCAGACCCCGAACGGCTGGCCGTCGACTGGGCGACCGGAATCGGTGGAGTCTGGACCCTTCTCGACGCGTGGGACACCCTCCGCGAACGCGGTCCGCGCCGCGTGCTGCCGATGACCGTGCCCATGCTCATGCCGAACGGCCCGGGAGCGGCCATCGGAATGGACCTTCACGCCCGGGCCGGAATCACCACAGTTGTGTCCGCGTGCGCCTCGAGCACCGAGTCTCTCGTGAACGCCTACAACCGCCTACAGGCCGGGCTCGCCGACATCGTCATCGCCGGTGGCTCCGAGGCCGCAATTCACCCGCTTCCGATCGCATCCTTCGCTGCCATGCAGGCCTTGTCCAAGCGCAACGACGACCCGGCCACGGCGTCGCGCCCCTACGACATCACCCGGGACGGCTTCGTTCTCGGTGAGGGTGCCGCGGCGCTCGTCGTCGAGACGGAAGAACACGCCAAGGCCCGCGGCGCGCGCATCTACGCCGAGCTCCTTGGTGGTGCCGTGACCAGTGACGCGTACCACATCACCGCTCCAGACCCCGATGGCACGGCTGCGGCCCGCGCGATGATCACCGCGATCAGGAATGCCGACGCGAGCCTGGCGGATGTCTCGCACATCAACGCGCACGCGACCAGCACTCCGGTCGGGGACATCGCCGAGTACAACGCACTGCGCCGCGTGTTCGGCGACCTGCTCGACGGAATCCCGGTGTCGGCGACCAAGGCTTCCACCGGTCACCTCCTCGGTGGTGCCGGGGCGATTGAGGCCCTGTTCACGGTTCTCGCTCTGGCCAAGCGCATGGCCCCGCCGACCATCAACCTGCTGAACCAGGATCCAAGCATCCCGCTCGACGTGGTGACCATGCCGCGCACGTTGCCTTCCGGCGATCTGCTGGCCATCAGCAACTCGTTCGGTTTCGGCGGTCACAACGCCGTCGTGGCGTTCCGGTCGGTCTAGCTCCACCCGGCGGAAAACCTGCCTGCACCGGGATGGCCCCGACCGGCACCGGTCGGGGCCATCCCGTGTTCGGGAGCGACCTTGCGCTGCACGTCAGCCCACCTGGTGCAACCACACGACCGAGTTGAAATCGCCGGCGTGCCGGAACGGTTCGAGCTCGTCGTCCCAGGCCTGCCCGAGCGTAATGCGGAGCTGCCGGTGGAGCTCCAGCGCGTTTGCCCCGGCCAGGTCCATGGCGTGGCGCAGCCGGTCCTCCGGGATAACGACGTTACCGGCCGTGTCGGTCTGGGCGAAGAAGATGCCCAGGTCGGGGGTGTGCAGCCAGCGCGCCCCATCGGCGCCGAAACCGGCGTCCTCGGTGACCTCAAAGCGAAGGTGGTCCCACCCGCGGAGCGCCGAGGCGAGCCGCGCCCCCGTACCGCAGGCGCCCTCCCACTGGTACTCGGCCCGCTGCGCTCCGCGGAGCACGGGCTGCTCAGACCAGTCGAAACTGACGGGCACGCCCAGGGCGCGACCCACCGCCCACTCCACATGGGGGCTCAGAGCGCGAGGCGAAGAATGCACGTAAATGTAGCCGCGCGCAGTCGCTTCCTGCCGAGCGTGTGTAGCCACCATCGTTTCTCCCGTTCTGTGAGGTGCGTCTTCCCCAACGACCTCTGAACGAAACAATGCGGCGTGCTGTGAACTTATCGAGAACTTGAACCTATGACAAACGGTCGACGCACCGCGCAGGCGCTGCATCCATGAATTATGCCTCAGCGACCCCTGCGATCACAAGACTCGAGCCGGGACCGGATCTCCGTTCGCTATACTCAGTATGGTCATACCTTGGCCACCGGAGGTCCCATGTCTGTTCGCAGCTGCCTGCTGGCGATCCTCACGATCGGTCCGGCCTATGGCTTCCAGCTTCATGGCGAGCTGGAGTCTCGAACGGCCGGTCGGCGGGCGGTCAACGTCGGGCAGATCTACGGCACTCTTGAGCGGCTGGTGAAACAGGCGGCCGTTGAATCGGCCGGCAGCACCGCAGACGGCCTACCGCTGTACCGAATCACCGCGCTCGGCCAGGCCGAGGCGCTCCACTGGCTGGCCGATACCGAGAGCGCTCCCGGCAACGAGTGGAGCGACCTGGTCGACCGGGTCCTGATCGCCATCTCCCTCCCTGATCCTCAGGTGCTGGGCATCGATGCGCGCGGCAACGTTGCCCGGTACCGCCGGCGGTGGCAGTCAACTACCGAGACTGCGACCATGGACGCCGCGGCCACGGGCGCGGAGCGCTTGGCGGGCGCCGCCCGGGCCGCGCTGTCCTCCGCTGCGCTGGACTGGCTTCGGGACGTCGACGCGCTGCTCGAGGACGGCCACGCCGCGGGTTTTCGGCACGGTCTGAACGACGTGCGGCCGAAGCGCGGACGACGACCGGCATCCGTCGCCTGACCTGGGCGACACGCACCGTCGGAGCTGCCGTCGCCTCTGCGGTGGTTGCACCTACTTCGCCTGCGCGTAGCTGTCGACCGTCGCAACGGTGAGCAGGAAATCGACCGGGAAATCGCCGAACAAGTGCCGGCCGGCGGTATCCGCCGCGCGCCGGATGATCTCCTCGACGGTATCTGCCAGCGCGGCGGGCGTGTGCACCATGACCTCGTCGTGCAGGAAGAAAACCAGGTGCGGGGCCCGGTCGAATTCCGACCCGGAGGCACCCTGGGCCCACTGGGAACCCTGGGCACCCTGGGGCAGCATTCGCAGTTCCCGGCGCACCTCCGCCATCCAGCACAGCGCCCATTCCGCGGCGCTGCCCTGAACGATGAAATTGCGGGTGAAGCGGCCCCAGTCTCGCGCCTGACTACGGGCCCGGCGCTCGTCGGCATCCGTCGCCCCGGGGTCGTAGGCCTTGGCCTGGGTGGCCAGCCAGCGTTCCCCGGGCCGCGGGGAGGAACGCCCAAGCCGTGTCGTCACGCTCTCGCCGCGTTCCCCGGCGCGTGCGGCCGTTTCGGTGAGGGCCAGTGCCCTCGGAAAGGCCTTCGCGAGCCGGGGCAGGAGGCGCCCGCTCTCCCCGCTGGTGGCGCCGTACATGGCCCCGAGCATGGCCACCTTGGCGTGGTCGCGGGTCTCCACGACGCCCCCGGCGACGATCCCGGCGTACAGGTCCGTTCCTCGGCCGGCCTGGGCCATGGCCGTGTCGGCCGATAGGGCGGCGAGGATACGCGGCTCGAGCTGCGCGGCGTCCGCGACCACGAGCTTCCAGCCCGCATCGGCGACGACTGCGCCGCGCACCTGTTTGGGCAGCTGCAGGGCTCCCCCGCCCCGAGTGGCCCAGCGGCCCGTCACCACCCCGCCGGGGATGTACTCGGGATGGAACCGGCCGTCGACGATCCAGGTGTCCATCCAATACCAGCCGTTCGCGCTGAGCAGCCGGGCCAGCTTCTTGTATTCGAGCAGCGGATCGATCACAGGGTGGGTGAGCTCCTTGAGCTCCCAGGCGCGGGTGGACGTCACCTTCAGGCCGACCTTCTGCAGTGCCCGCATCAGATCGGGCTGGGAGTCGGGGTTGAGACCGGGTTCGCCAACAGCGTCACGGATGCGCCGAGCGAGGTTTTCGAGGCGTTCGGGCCGGATGCCCGGGGCGACGCGGGGGCCGAGTTCGCGGGTCAGCAGAGCGTCGTGCACGTCGGTGCGCCACGGCAGGCCGGCGAACTGCATCTCGGCGGCGATCAGCGCCCCGGCCGATTCCGCGGCGAGCAGCAGGCGGAGGCGGCCGGGCTCCGCAGAGGCGCGGACCGCGTCGAGCTGGCGCCGGTATTCCGCCTGCGTACCGAACCCGGCGGCCGCGCTGCCGGCGTCGCGGCCGGTCACGCCGTCGGCGGCGGTCTCGGTGTCGCTGCCGGCGGCGCTGTCACCGTCGCTGTCGAACAGGTCGAAGAGTGTCACCCCGGATGCGGACGCGGCCGGTTCGAAGGCCACCGCCCGATCCCAGCGGCTCGGCTCCGCCCGGGCCAGCGCGCTTGCCTGGGTCAGCGACGACTGGCGCAGGATCGCGTGGCACAGGCGCAAGTCGTGGGCGCGGTGCACCCTGATTCCGGCCGCCAGGAGCAGCGGGTAGATGCGGGCCGTGTCCTCCCACACCCAACGGGGCCGGTCTCGCTCCTGACCGAGCACATAGCCGGGGAATTCGTGTGAAGGCAAACGGAGTGCTGGCCCCGCGACGTTGCCCTCGGCGTCGAGCGACAGCACGAGGATCTCCCCGTTTCCCGTTCGACTCGCCAGAAGGTGCACCTGCCCATTCTGCCGGTTCGGGACCGTGCCGGCGGGAAAAGCATCCGTCATATGACCGTCAGTTCGTCCGGCCGTCTGTCGTTGGAGTGGCGTCGGCCTCAGCCCACGCCTCCTGCAGCAGGGCGACGGTCTCGTTGTCTGAGAGTTGGTGGAAGTCGGTGTAGAAGGGCCCGATTGCCCACAACTCCTGCGGGGCGTGCAGCACGACGATGACATCCGCATACTGCCGCATCTCCCCGAGCAGCTCGGCGGGTGCGACCGGGACCGCGAGCACCGTGAGTGCGGCGCCCTGCCCTTTCAGGGCCGCGAGGGCTGCCTTGGCCGTGGCTCCCGTCGCGAGGCCGTCGTCCACGACGACGGCGACACGGCCCCGCGGACTGATCTGCGGGCGGTCATTGAGGTAGAGGGTGCGACGTCGTGCGATTTCGGCCAGCTCGCGACGGCGGGCCCGGGCCAAACCCATCGAGTCGCCCCCGGTGGCGGCGAACACGTCCTCATTGACGATCGCCTGCGGACTAGCACCGTCGACGACCGCCCCCATCGCGACCTCCGGATAGCCCGGGGCCCCGATCTTGCGCACCAGGATGAGGTCCAGCGGGGCATGCAGGCGCCGAGCGACCTCGATCGCCACAGGCACACCGCCCCGCGGGAGGGCGTAGACCACCGGGTCGTGCGCCTCAAGCTCAGTCAGTCGTTCGATCAGTGGTTCGGCCAGCAGTCGGCCGGCCTCGCTCCGATTCGTGAACATGAGGCTCCCACCCGGCGAATACCTCCTGCGGGTCCGCCTCGTCCGATTCTGCCGCCGACCCTCGGCTTTGTCGAGGGCCGCCCGGGGCTCAGGCGCGGCGACCCGATTCGAGCTGACGGGCACACATGCCACTTCGGTGGTCCCGGGCACTGGACGCGTCCGGGGACCGAGGGCAGACTCGGTTCAACCAGAACAATCACGGCACCATCGAACGGAACCTGGATCAGCTGTGTATCGACGACTCACCACCCTGATTGCCGCGACCGGGCTCACGGCCGGGATCGCTCTCCTGCTGACGCTCGGCACCGTGATGCCGAGTGCGACGCGCGTCTCCGCCGACGAGTGCCCGGGCGAAACCGTGCCGATCGTCGATGTCGACGGGGAGTCACAGTGTGTGGCCCTGACCGAGGGTGAAACCACCCCCGGACCGACACCGACACCGCCGCCCCCTCCCACTCTCACTCCGACCAAGTTCCCCTCGCCAGCACCTGAGGAACCCGCCACCACTCCCCCGGCAGAGCCGGCCCCCTCGGCCGGGCCACAGTCCACGCCGGCTGTCGTTCCACCGTCGGCGACGGCGGCGGCACCGTCGGAAGCCCCACCTGCCAAGAACGTAGATCCAGCCCCGACCTCTGCTCCCGTTCCAGGCGAGCGCGCAGGAACGACCAACGAGCCGGAGAACACCAGCACGCCGACTCCGGCGATGATGCCCACGGAGCCGCCCGCGAACGCCGACATCACCGGCGTGATCGTGCCCGGCAACGGGCCCCGGCTGCTCTGGGGCGTCGCCGTCGGGGCATCCGCATCGGGGTTGCTGGCCGCGCTCGTCGCCTTCTACCTGGTGTCGGTGCGACCGTTCTTCATCGCACGCAGACGGCCGGGAGCAGTCGGCTGACTCGCACAGGTTTCTTTGGCGCCGACCGGGTCAGCCTGATGTCGATGACGAACGCCTACCGCGGCCGGGGCACCGTGCGGTACGCCGGCCTGGCCCTGAGCCTGTTGGGCGAGATGATCGACGCGATCGCCAAACAGCCATGGCGCATCGTCGCGCGCGCCTTCCGCCGCGCCGTCGACGGGAGGCCGAGCTGGCCGCCGACGTGCGGCGGTCGGATCAGTGTGACCTGCTGGTCGACCTGACCGCCAAACTCGACCGGCTCCCCCGGTATTTCTCCGTGCACCCCGGCAGGGTCATCCTCGCCGATGCGTCACTGCTGGATGGCACCCCGGTGCAGGGGTCCGGCATGGGGAGGTGATGCCCGACTGTCTCCGTCACCCGGGAGAATCTGTGGGACCTGCGTGAGGTCGCTCGCCAGAGTCAGCGGAGTGCGGGGGCCCCGGCTCGCGCACCGCGCACGACGATCGATGCAGGGGCCCGCCTCAACGCACACTGAGCCTTCCACTCGTTCGACTGTGGAGCAGCCAGGAGCATGACCCTCCACCTCGACCTGCGGCTCACCCCCAAATCCGTTGCCCCGGTCGGGTCAGGTCAGGTCAGGTCAGGTGCGGTCAATACCAGTTGTTGGTCACGGAATGCGCCCAGGCTCCGCACGGGGTGCCGTACCCGGCCTTGATGTAGCCGAGACCCCAGGAGATCTGCGTCGTCGCGTTCGTGGCCCAGTCGGATCCCGCCGTGGCCATCTTGCTCCCGGGCAGGGCCTGAGGGATTCCGGTGGCGCCGCTGGGGTTGTTGGCCGTGTACGACCAGCCGGATTCCTTGTTCCAGAGCTGTACGAGGCAGGAGAACTCGGACTCGCCCCAGCCGTACTTGGAGGCTGCCATCGCCCGGGCCGTCGCCTTCGCCTCGGCGGGCGTGTTGCCGCCGGCGTCGGGCTGGGACTCAGCAGCTGGAGCGGAATCGCGCGACGCATCCGCGGCCGCGGCCCGGGCGTCCGCCTGAGCCTGAGCCTGAACGGCAGCCTCGGCCTGGGCGCGAGCGGCCTCGGCGGCGGCCGCTGCTGCGGCCTCGGCGGCGGCTCGGTCTACCTCGGCCACAGCCGAACGGGCCGTGTCGGCCGCCTCCTGAGTCTGTTCGGTGAGCTCGATGACGGTGTCCGTCTCCAACGACTTGTAGTCCCCGAGCGCGGCGACGGATGACGCCAGTGGGGTCGGATCCACCTTGTTCGCCATGGCCGTGATCACCGTTCCGGCGTCACTGAGGGTGCTCTCCGCCCGGTCATGGGCGGTTTTTGTGGCTATGGCGGAGTAGACGCTGAGCTGCTCGTGATGCAAACCGGTGCTTTCGGAGAGCTCCGTCGTCGCGGCGATGCCGGCAGAACTTACCGCGGACGCCTGTGACACCGCACCGATTCCCATGATCAGGCCGAGGAGACCGAGAGCTGCTCCAGTGCCGACAGCGACGGATCTGGTGCGCGAACGTTTACGTTTGGCGTTCATTTCTCGCCGGGCGGTCAGAGGTGAACGGGGTGAAGCAGAGCGCATGACTTCCAAATGCGATGCGGCCGGGCTACACGATCCTCGGCGCACCGTGATCGGTGGACTCACGGTCAGATGAAGCCGCATGGACGAACCCGCCAGCTTGCACTCACTTTCTGGACAGATGCTCAGTTGTAGCTGGCAAAGTCATCCGTACTCGGCCGCTACCGATGCCGGTGCACGTCGATAGGCTCGAGTCAGGACAACTCGTTGTCCGCGTAACGGGGTGGTATGGGTGAACTTCGGCAGATTTGTTTTGAGGGAACTGTAGGTGTGGAGTTCGCAGCCCTAAGCTCTCAGCCTGCCGTCAGGCGCCCCTCGGCTTCGCGACTTCACAGCCTCGCTCAGGCTTTGGGTGCCTCTCGCCGTGGTCGTCGGTACTTCGCTGACCCGTCGTGATGCGCTGCCAGACCTGTCGCGGCATGTCCAGGCCAGAGATTGTGACGGATGCCACGCTCGAGGCGAAATACGGGGTGCACCCGATGCAATAAGTTGCCCGGCTTCGACGCCCATATGCGGGCGGGCACTCGCGGACAGCCGGTGCGTTGATCACGACTTACTGTTGGCCGTCGTTGGTGATCAGGTCTCTGACAGCGAGCATGTCCGGTCGGGACCGGTCGGGACCGGTCGGGCCGCCGCGGTCGGGCCGGGCACGGCATCCGCTTCGAGGCACTCCAAAAGGGCGACAGGGGGCAAGCTCGGTGGAGATCAGCAGCGATCGAGAACACTTGTCGGAGGAGTTCAACAGGGAGGGACATCCAGATCGATCCTCACGAGGACCTTGTCGCTCTCCACGATCGAGCGTTGTGGGCCGCTCATTGCCCGAGTTCGTATCCGATGAGCCAGTGCAGTCCATGACGGTCGATGACTTGGCCATCCGAAGCACCCCAAGGCTTTGGGGCAAGGTAGTCAACGATCTGGCCGCCCATCGCGAGTTTGTCAAACCACTCGTGGAGAATTTCCGGTTCGGCGGCGCCCAGCAATGAGAGCTTGACGCCATCAAGCCGAACACTTTTTTCACCTGCGGCTGCATCGGATCCCATCAATACAACTACGCCCTCGAGCACTCCGTGAGCTATGTTGTGGGGCGGGCCGTCGCTGCGACCGAAATCCTCGTAGGTATGCAGGGTGAGCTCTCCACTGAAAACATCCGCGTAGAAGCGGAGCGCTTCGCGCGCTGTACCGGGGAAAGTGACATAGATCTGCGGCGCCGTCATATGCAAAGCATACAGATCGACCTCCCACCGATCGCTAGAACGCTGTGAGGGTTCGTTGTCTGATCGAGCTGGTGATCGTCGATTCGCTGAAGTAGGACATCCCTTGGCCGCGGTCGCGCCCTGGCATTGGTGCACGTCATCAAGATCGGCAACGGTGTACCGTCCTCTACGGTTTCGGTATCGGCTATTCACTGGCAATGGTCGCGCCATGATGCGATGGTACTGTCAGCTCGCCCGAGCGACACAGCCGCAACGATGGTGTCAGTCGGAAAACGAGAGAGGCACACCACTCAGGCCAAAATTCGTGCACAACACCCACTTCAAGATCAGCGGCGACCCGACATGATCCGTGGAGACTCGTTACGGCGCATGTACGCCGGCGGGCGCCCGAACCGGTGGGCGCGTTTCCTGAACCGAATAAGCGCGATGGTGTTCTCGCTCGGTATCGTTGGCCACGGCACGGTAAGCCTCGAGACCGTCAATCCGAAGTCGCACACCCTGCTCACCCTGCCGCTCGTGGTGGCCCGCTACGAAGGTTGTGAGTACGTGGTTTCGATGCTGGGCCAGGGCTCGCGGTGGGTGCGCAATGTGCGGGCCGCGAATGGGAGCGCCGTCATCCACGCGGGGCACAGGCAACCGGTGCTACTTGAAGAGGTTCGCGCGGATGCCCGCGCACCGATTACCAAGTCATACCTGGCGCAAGCACCCGGCGCCCGACCGCACATTCCGGTCGATCAGTCGGAGCCAATCTCGGCATTCGAAACCATAGCAGCCGACTTCCCGGTGTTCATGATCCGGGATGTCCAGTAAGGCGCAACGGGCACCACTGGTGGTCGCGCACTATCCCGCTGAACCGTGGCTCACTGTTTGCGTAAGCGTTCCTTGACCCCGTGTTCGACGAGAACGGGAACAAAGTCACGTATCGGGCGGCCGGAGAAGTTCTGATGCTCCTCGCGGACAGCTCTTTCAACGCTCGACCGTGGCACATTTGGGAATCGTTTCGTGAGTCGATCCACCACTTTTTCGACGGCCTGCAATTCATCGTTGAGGTTCACAGTCTCCAGTGTGGCACCGTCGGGAGCTGCCTATCAAGGCGTTGCTGTCACCGAAAGTTGCGCACTCTGCCCATCGCTTTCGTCAGCGACCAGCACGAAACGGGAATTACGCATCTCCCGGTCGAGGTGCACGATGAAGTCATGGGATCTTCACAAGATGCGCCTTGAGTTCGGGCCTTGCGTCCATCGCGATCAAGCCGGGACGAGCGAATACCGGGCCGAGACTTGATGGGGTCCGACGGTTGCCGCTGCCGCGCCGGCCTTCATTGGCAGCGTGGTTGGGCGCGCAATTGACGGGATAGACGACAGCCTGATCTCGCCAACCCGATCGCCACGGCCTTCCTAGTTTTTCTTCTCCTGACGTGCCCGCCGATTCTGATCACACTCTTCATGCAAGAACATCGCCGTGCTCGCGCTCCTCGGCATCATCCCAGCAATGGTCAACATCTCGGGTACTCGGCGTCGTTCGAGTTATTCCCGGGCAGGAGCTATGACGAGACGGACCTGAAGACGTCGATGCGCCACAAGCCGGTCGCGCGGGTCACCCTGGCGAAGCACGCATCCGTGGCCACCGAGGACTACTCATCCCTGTTCCGGTCCGACACGAACCGCGCTCCCTACACCCAGGCACCCCTCAGCACGTCGCAAACGAACGCTCTGATAACCCTCGACCGACAGCTCCGCGTGGGTCCTGGCCGCATCCTTGCTCAAGCGGTTGTCGATCTCCTCGTGCCGATGCCACTCTCGTGGGGGCTCCTTGCGACCCTCGATGCGCACCGCCTCATCAAGCGGGCGGTCTTCGAGCCATTCCCAGACCCTCAGCAGTCAATGATCCTCGACGGTTCCCGATCCCTGTCACCGCTGCGAAACAAGGTGAGAGGTTGCGATCGGCTCCCTGGCTGTCCCCGTGGCCTCGACCCCGGATAACAGCACGGGTCCGCCGCACACCGCGGTATGCGGCGGACCCCCGACTTGCCGGTGCTGTCCCGCAGGTGGTTCTACTGTACGTCCGTCGGTTCTGGTTGCCCGGTACTTCATCCGAAGTCGAGTGCCGTCCGGGTTGAGACGGATCGCTCGTGGTCGCGCCGCGCGCATCCGGTCTTCGTCCCATTCGGCGTCGGACGGGTCCGCGGTCAGATTCTCGTGCGCGACGCCTCCGGAGCCGGGTTCGTCATTCCGGTCAGGTTCAGGCGGCGGCAGCACAGGCGCTCTCGATCACCGATACCCAGTACGGCACGAACATGGTGTTCGCGACGTTGTTGTAGCCGAGACTGTTGACCGAGTTCTGATAGCCGGCCGAACCGCTGCCGATGAACCGCGGGCCGCCGGATGTTCCACCGGTCATGTCGCAGGGGATGCCCTGCGATTCGGACTGGGCGTATGGGGAGTCCGTGGCGGTGCCGGAGCAGGACTGCAGGGTGTTGCCGGTGAACGGTGCCGCTGCCGGGTAGCCGAAGGCCGAGTAGGTGAACCCTCTGCCGTCATTGAAGGCCACGCCCGATGCGCCGCGACAAAATCGACACCAGGCAGGTGGGCACCGGCACCGTCCACAACGACGCATCCGATACGCTCTGGCTCGACGGGGAGACGAACGGCCCTGCGTGAGTCACGATTTCCCGACCGTGCAGATTTCTCTGAACCGTCGCCGTACGGGGCGCCGTCAGCCGCCGCCGACGTGGATTCCGGGTCGGCGTGCCGGATCAGCTTCGCTCTGGCGAAGGATTTCGCGCACGACGGGTGCGGTATCTCCTTGGCCGAGGAGGAGGTAGCGCAGGAGGTGGCCTAGGGGGTTGCCCTCTGACCATTCAAAGTAAGCGTGAGGTCGCACTCCGGATGCGTCCTGCAATGCCAAGAGGATGGCGGCGATGGCGTTCGGAGCCGCGGGGCTCTGGGCTCGAAGCACCCGAAGCCCGTTGACTTCTTCACCGCGAACATGGAGCGTCTCGCTGAAACTAGACGGATCCACCACCTCGATCTCCAGGAACAGCACGTCAGCGCGACCCGGCACGGGATTCATCCCCCGCTGCGCCGTCTCCTTTCCGGCATAATCGGTCTGTTTGCCCGGCTTCGGCTTGTTCGCAATCAGGTTCAACGCGCCATCGAAGGCGAGCGAGTCGGTGATGAAGCGCCGCGCCTGTTCGTCCAGTTCGACCGTTTCCACCCGCAGTTCGGTGGTGCGTGAAACTCGGGATACGAGTGAAACGACGATGATGCCCAGAATGAAGAACGCAGAAATGGCTATGCCGTCTGGCTTCTCCAAGATGTTCTCGCCCAGGGCGTACAGGAGGATCAAGGTCAGAATGGTGAATGCGACACTGGCTCGGCGCTGGTGGCGTCGGATCGCCGAGATCGTGACGGCGACGGCTCCGGACACCATCATCGCCAGAATGCCGGTGGCGTAGGCGCCCGCCTGCGCGTTGACGTCGGCGTTGAAGCCAATCGTGATCAGGATGCTGATGCCGGTGTAGACGAGAACCACGGGGCGCACGGCGCGGCTCCACTCGGGGGCCATGCCGTATGACGGCAGGTAGCGCGGGACAATGTTGATCAGGCCGGCCATCGCGGACGCCCCCGCAAACCACAGGATGAGGATGCTGCTCACGTCGTAGACGGTGCCGAAGGTGTTTCCGACGAGTTCGTGGGCCAGGTAGGCCAGTGCGCGGCCGCTCGCTTCGCCACCGTCTTCGAAAGCTTCCTCGGGGATGAGGAGGGTGGTGACGAAGGTGCTCGAGAGGAGGTAGGCGCTCATGATGAGGGCCGCCGCGGTCAGGAGCTTGCGGGTGTTGCGGATGCGTGAAGCCAGGCGCTCCTCGGTGGTTTTCCCTGCCGAGGCAACCAGGGGCATCATGCTCACCCCGGTCTCGAATCCGGACAGACCCAACACGAGCAGCGGGAAAGCGATGATGGCGGGACCGAGAAGATCACCGAACCCCCCGCTGCGGGAGGTGAGGGCGTTTGTCCATCCGGCGAGAGCGGCTGGTTCCGTGAGGACGTCGTAGAGGCCGACGCCGATGACGACGGCGTTTAGGGTGAGATACACCGCCACCAGCGGGATGGCAACCGCCACGGCTTCGCTGAAACCGAGAAGGAAGACGCCGCCGAGGGTGAGGAGCAGGACGATCGTGATCGTCACGGCATGCCCCTCGAGGAAGCTGGGCGCATATGGATTCTCAAGAAGGTGGACCGTGGCATCCGCCGACGACAGGGTGATCGTGATGATCCAGGACGTTGCGACGAAGCCCAGAAGTACCAGCACGAAGAACTTGCCCTTCCAGAACGGGAGGAGCCGCTCGAGCATCGCCACCGAACCCTGGCCGTGCGGGCTCTCCTTCGCCACCCGCCGGTACATCGGCAACATCCCCAGCAGGGTCAGTGCAACGATCAGCAGGGTCGCCAACGGCGCCAGTGCTCCGGCAGCCAGCACGGCGATGCTCGGCAGGTACGACAACGTCGAGAAGTAGTCGACGCCCGTCAGACACATGACCATCCACCAGGGACGCTTCGTCACCGTGTCTTCGTGGCTCTCCGGTCCGACGGGCTGCACACGGTTCCGAAGCAGCCACCGCACAAGGCTGCCCGCTGGCGCTCCCGAACGGACGGGGCTGGCAACGCTCGCCGGGATGACCGGAACGTCCAATGAATCCACTGTGATCTTCCATCCCGCCCGCGCCGGTCACTAGAGGGTGCGAGCAGATCTATCGAATGCGAACAACACCTCTATTGTGAGCCACACACGAGCGAGCGCCGCACGCTCAGGGCAAAGATCTGAGCTCGAAGTGCTGTCGGCCTCGAGCGCGGGTCACAGCCACTTTTTTTCTCGAAGACCACGTACCGGGCAACGCCAAGGAAGACCATCTCTCCGAGTGCGATCGGGTATCCGAAAGTCCAGTGCAGTTCGGGCATGAAGTCGAAGTTCATGCCGTCGACCGTGCCGACGAGGGCTGGGGTGAAGAGGATGGCCGCCCAGGAGGAAATCTTCTTGACCTGTTCGTTCTGAGCGAGGCTCGTCTCAGACATGTGGCGCATTTCGTCATTCTGCCGTTGATTCACCAGGGTGGAGTGCACGGTCAGTGCGTTTTGTAGGATGGCGCGGAATGAGTCCGCTCGATCGACGACGCGGATGGCGTGGTCCAAGACGTCGCGGAAGGAACGTTGGAGCTCCAGTTCGACCTGGTATTTTTCCGAGCCGCGGAGGAGCGCTTGGAGCATCCCGATAAGGAGGGGTGCACCGCGCGCTGGAACTCGATAACTTCCCGGGAGAGGTCATAGATGCGTCGGGAGACGCTGGGGTCGCCGTCAAAGAGTTGGTTTCCGATTTCGTCGATATCGTTCTCGAGTCCGGCGATGACGGGTGCATACTCATCGACTACCTCGTCGAGGATGGAGTACAGCACGGCTTGTGGACCCTTCGCGATAAGCGGGAGATTCGCCTCGAGGCGGTGCCTGACCCGGCTGAGGGTCGTCGATTCGGCGTGGCGAACGGTGACAACAAAGTCCTCGCCGATGAAGAGGTGAAGCTCACCGAATTCCACCTCTTCCTTCTCGTCGATGTATCGTGCGGGGCGCAAGACGAGGAACAACGTGGATCCGTACCGCTCGAGCATGGCTCGTTGATGGCCGGTCAGGGCGTCTTCGACGGCCAGCGGGTGGAGATCGAATTCGCTGGCAACCGAACGTATCTCGGTGGCGTCCGGTCTGTAGAGTCCGATCCACGCCATGCCAGCGTTCTCGCGGAGGGCCTGGTACGTTTCCTCACGGCTGCGGGGGCTCTCCGCGCGGTGTCCGGCTAAGTAGATGCCGTTGTCAATCAATGCCATGGTCGTGACCCACCGTTCAGTCGTGCGAGAAAGTGTGTGAGCAGAGCCCAAAGACGGCGTGCAATCAGGGCGTCGATCAGGATGGGGCGGGAGAGCACCGCACGTGAGTGCGGGTCAGGATCCTAGATTCAGTCGTTGCGTTTGAGAAAACAACAGCGTGGAGAAGCCCACGATAAACGCTACCGAACTGAAGAAGCCTCCGATCTCGCTAAACCCGGGGTAGGGCACGTTTTGGCCGTAGAAGCCGGTGACGGCCGTCGATATGGCGATGATGGCAGTCCCGTCACCTTCTTGGTGATCACGTTGAGCCGGTTTCCCTGGAGGGCCAGATTCGCTTCGAGGATACTCGTGGCGAGGTCGCGCAGGCTCTCCGTCCATTTCATAGCGCGCAGTACATGGTCGTAGACATCCTGACAGTAAGGACCCATCTCGTCGGCCACAAGGTGAAGGTCGCGACGGAGGAGCGTGTTCACCACTTCGCGCATCGGTAGGATCACCCGCCGAAGCGTTACCAGGCTCTTCCGGAGCGCGAAAGAACTCCGTTGCAGGGCTGCCTGGTCGGCCGAGGGCACGAATAGCTGGTTCTGGAGCTCTTCGATCTCCTCGTCGAGGGCGTCTACCGCCTCGAAGTACCCGTCGACAAGTTAGTCCAACAGTCCGTGCAAAAGGAAGGCGACACCATGCTTCGCCAAGTCCGGGAAAGAGTCCCATCTGGCAACCACATTGTCCAAATCGATGCTCTCCTCCTTGTGCACGGTAACCAGTGCACGGGCCGTGATGAAGGCGGCAATCTCGTCGGTGGTAACCGCTTTTGAGGCCGGATCGAAGCCGACAGCGCAAGCAGACAAGAACGAGTGATCGGGATAGTGATCGAGCTTCGGCCGCTGACGCAGTTTCGTGGCGTCTTCGACGGCCAACTCGTGCAAACCCAGCTCCTCGGTGAGTAATGCGAGGTCGGCAGCATCCGGGGTACAGAAGTCCACCAAACCATGGAGTTGGGCAACTCAAGATGTTCGGACACATCGGCCAGCGCAAAGTTCTCGTCGATGAGGACATCATCACGGTAACAGCGGGTACGAGGAGTGGGAACAGCATAGTCAACCATGTACACCCGTGATCTTCTGGGACCCCGTTTCGCGATTCACGAAGGTGCATTGGGCGACTATCCCTCTCCAAACGGCATGGTCTTCGCACTGTTACGCCTCTGGCATGCGCAAGAACCCAGTCCCTGATGGCCAGACAGATCCCCACCAACCCCCGGCTGGATTTTAGGACGCGAGTCGCTATAGGCGGCCCGGGCTTGGCTAATTCGACGCGCGGCCGGACTAGTGTTCGGTCCAGCAGCCCAGGATGGCAGTAGCTACTTGATAGGAAAACGCGGTGCGGGTGACGCCATGCGGCCCGATCCTATCCGTCAACTTTCTGGCGTCAACTTGTAACGTCATGTTGTCTTTGAGGAAGACGACCACGCCGCCTGTGGTTTCGTAAGCAGGCAATCCGAGATTCGCGAGTCCTTCAATGGGTTGGACTGGGGCAAGGTTTCCTTGCATTGTGTCGAAGTAGCTGCGGGCAGACGCTGCGTCCGAGGATTCCTGCACCGAGATCACGAATTCTCCATCAGTCAGATGGTATGTGCAGGTGTATTGGCGATTGATCCAGCTGTCGACGGAGTGTGGCGGGGCGGCGAGAGTTAGCGCACGTGTGATGTTGTCGCGTGTTTCGGTGCCACAAATCATCTGTGATGCTGCGGACGGTCCTGCCTCCGCGCTGCCTGCCGAGCTCGACTGCGGAGTCGGGGAGGCCGACGTGCCTGGCATGGACATTCCGGGGGCCATTGTGTTCACGGCGCCGGAGGAGGTGGTGGCGCATCCAACCAGCAAAGCCGTGGAAGCCACCGCGATCGCAAGCAGCCAGTCGGGCCTGTTGACACGCGTCTTTGTCCTGCTACGCCGCATGGCTGGACACCAAGCTGGCGTAGACAACAACATTATCTGGGTACGTACGAGTGGTTTCGTTGAACTCTCCACCGCAGGTGATCAGCCGTAATCCCGCATGATCGGTGTTGCCGTAGACGGCGAACTGCGGAAAATCATCTTTCGGGTATTCCTCCACTCCGTCGACCACGAATACCGCCACTGTCGCATCGGCTCGGGTAACCAAAATCTCGTCGCCGGGACGCATCTCGCCAAGTCGGTAAAACACCGCGCGCCCCTGCACCCTGGAGTCGACGTGACCCAGGATGACGGAAGGTCCGATCGCGCCAGGGGTGGGCGAACCGGTGTACCAGCCGGCCGGAGAGGCCTCGTCCAACGACGGCGTCTGCACCGTGCCATCAGGATTCTGTCCCAATTGCATCAGGACAGAGTCCACTTCAATCGCGGGGACATTGATCTGAGTGGGCTCGGAGTCGGTCAAGGTCGGGCCGACAACCTGGTCAACCCGCGGAGTCGGCGGATCTGAGATGGGCTCCGGTGAGGGTGTAACGGAGACGGACTCCTGCGATGGGGCTGATACGGCAGCCGAGGCAGGCGGCCGTGGAGGAGGAGGGTTGCCCCACAGGGCGAAGCCGATCGCCGCACAGCCGACGGTGAAGAGCAGAACCGCCGCCGCGGTAGCCAGACGGCTACCGCGACGACGCTTTTCAGCCGGGATAATCACCGGGGATCAAACCGATCTCAGCCTCGTGCGGCAAGACGCCGACGAATCATCACCGCGCCACCTGCAGCGGTCAGGGCCCCGGCACCGAGGGCGAGAAGGCCCATGTCAGCACCGCTCGAAGTGCTGCCACCACCGGTTTCCACGCCACCGTCAGGCATGTTCGCCTGCGACGCGCTCAGGGCGCCACACAGAGCCGGCGACGTTGCTGCCAAGGGCAGACTCGGAACCAAGTCACTCTTTGCGTCCTGTGCTGCTTTCGTCAACGTGGCCGGGTCTAGCCCGTGGACCACCACAACCGCCGTGCCTGCCTCCAGCGAGGCCGCGGTGGCGGCATCCAGAGTGAAGGTTCGGTTGTAGTCGTAGTTTGCACCCATCCCGGCAAGCGTTAGATCAGTTCCGGCCGCCGGACTCGTGTCGCCGCTCGTGGACAACGTTGTGCCAATCTCTCCGTAGGACGGCTGACCTTCGGTCGTGCTGATCACACCATCTCCATCGGTGTCAGCTGCCGTGGTGGGACATTCCCCCTTCGCACCGATGTGGATGTGCTGTACGTGCGGGTACGGCTTACCGTCGAAGGTCTCGGCCAGACCCTTGACGGTCTGGGTGACTGTGGCCTGATCACCGGAAACCTCAACGGAGATGGTGCCGCTGCCGTTGCTGCCGTTGATCGCATCCAGCGTCCCCTGGTAGGACGCGTCACCAGTGGCTGCAAAGGCTGGACCACTCGTCAATACGGCGACACCTAAAGCAAACGCGGGCACAAAAAACACTGCTGTTTTCTTATTCATCAAAGTCCCTTACTAGGAGGTAGTTTCGAAAACATATCGGAGCGAAAACATAAAAGAGTATTCTTCAGTTGAGTTTGTGCGTACAGGCCTTATATGTCAAGAGTGGCCCTGGCCCTGGTGGCCGACAACTCACAGGACACACTGGTTACTCTGGAAAGAACACGTCGAGAGTTCACTTTTGAGTAAGCAGACGAGGCCGTGAAGCTGATCATCACCACCGGCAAAACGGTCGCGACCGTCACCCGAGAGCGGAGTCGACGAGGCAACCCTGGGCCGCATGGTGACCGCGTTCAAGGCGCTCAACGAAACCCGACGGGCCGAAGTGATGGAGTCTGAAGGGGCCGAGCTGCAGCGGCTACGGCAAAAAGACGCGGATCTGAAGATGGACAGGGCGTGCTTGAAAAAAGCGTCGACCTTCTTCCACCAGGAAGCATCGAATACGAGGTCCAGGCGTATGAATCGATTGGCGTAATAGAGATCAATTTCACCATCACCCGCATGGTCCGCCTCGTCGACATCGGCCGTCCGCCATCGCCGGCGTCGATTGGGGGTGGAAATCATTTCCCGAAGAACTGTCGCCACGACCAGGAAACGCCTAACGATGGCGAGATCTGTCCGAAGAAATAGAAGACCTCCACCACCGCCACCACCCTTGGCCGAGACTTCTGTCGCGGCACCGCCGCCGGCGCCACTCCTCGATCGGGCCTGTCACACCAGTGGACTTCGAGTTGCCAGAGCTAATCGGACCTTCAAAGGTCGACCCGGGCGCTCGCTGGCAGAGCGTCATGAAGCCAGTCTCTAAGCGCCAATTACGTCGCTGCATCACAACATCGCTCGCGGACCGGATGCCCTACTTAGCTCATATCCTTCGTCATCGGTGAGGCACACCTGCTCGCCAACACCCACCTCAAAATGCTCCGCATGCTCACAAACGTCGACATGGACACCGGATCGCACATCGCGATACGCCTTATCGGGCAGCACACACTTCGGCGTCGGTGAGCTCAAACTCGCGGTGCTCCCAGCGCCAGACCGAAACATCTCCACCCGGGACAATGATCGGGATGAACGCAGCCGATACGACCGATTACATCCGCAGCACCTTGAAGCTGCCGGCCAGTCCAACCCACACTTCGCCAACGACACCATCCACGCCGTCACGCCATCCACCTCGCACCGGAAACTTCCGACAAGGCTTTAACAAACCCGGTCGACTTCACCGACGGTGACCCCGCCACCGTCAAACAACGCGACGGGCGACACCAACGAGCGGGCGTAGGTCTTTGGCAATGTCACTGAGTCGTGGTGGCAGACGGTCGGTTTTTCACAAAAAGGATCGTGAAAATCAGAGCGGCCAGAGCGGTACCAGCGAGGAGAATTAGTCCGATCGCATAGCTGTTTTCCGCAGCGTTGTAGGTGGCCCCCATCACCAGTGGCGGGAAGTATCCGCCTAACCCACCGGCAGCGCTGACGATGCCACTCACCGCCCCCACTCTGGCGGGCGGTGCGCTCCTCCCGATCCAGGCGAACACTCCCCCAGCACCGAGACCGAGTGCAGACGCCATCGCGACAAAGGTGAGGCCGGCGGGGATCTCGCCATCGGGACGGAGGTTCACCACCCAAGCGAGAACGGCCACCGCCGCCAGCGACCCGATTACCACTGGCTTCGGACCGATGCGGTCGGCAAGAATTCCGCCGATGGGGCGGAGAATAACGGCGGCAACCGCAAACCCAGCCGTTCGTGTCCCCGCGGCAGTGAGGTCGAAATCGTATATCTGGCGGAGATACGTGGGCAGGTAGGTGGAGAAAGCGACGAATCCGCCGAAGACCAGCGCATAGAGAAAACTCATCTGCCACGTCACGCTGAGCCGCGCCGCCGCGGTGAGCTTGGGAAGGAATGGATCAGTGCTGGCCGTGAATCCGGGGGCCTCTGCCATAAGTGTCCATACGCATATTGCGGTGACGAGGAGGAGCGTCGCGATGATGAGGTGAGTTGGAACGTATCCGAGCCATTCCACCAAACGTGGAGTGAAGAAGGCCGACACTGCGGTGCCGCCCATCCCTGCCCCGAAGACGCCGGTTGCAAAGCCTCGGCGGGATGGTTGGTACCACTGGCTCACGAATGGAATTCCCACGGCGAACACGGTTCCGGCTACGCCGAGCAACAGCGCTGCCACGACCAGGAAGGCAAATGCGTTGAGGGTTCCGGCAAGCGCGACGAGCAAGAGGGCGGGGACGGATGCAAGCAGTACCAGTGTGAATAGGAGGCGTCCGCCGAATCGGTCGGTGAGCACGCCCACTGTAATGCGGCCGATCGATCCGACGAGTATGGGCATCGCCACGAGTACAGACGTCTGGGCCGACGAGAGATTCATCGACTCGGTATAGCGGATGCCGAGCGGCGAGACACTCGTCCACGCCCAGAAGCACACGACGGAGGTGAGAGTCGCGAGGGTGAGGTTCACACCCTTGCTGTGGTGTGCCTTCTGCCGTGCAGTCATTTTCGAGCCCATCGGTGTGCCCATTACCCGCACCTCCGATCAGCGTTTGTCCCGGGTGCGATCCTGGGTTCCGATGGGCGCCCACCCGCGGCGCACCGGCCGAATCTGCCCGGGCTCTTGATCTCTGGACCGGTAGACGATGTAGGGCCGGAACAGGTAGTGCAGAGGTGCGGTGAAGGCGTGCACCAGCCGGGTGAAGGGCCACACGACGAACAAAATCATGCCCACGAGGGTGTGAATGTGGAAGGAGAACGGAGCTGCGGCCATGGCCGCGATATCTGGTTGCAGAATGAAAAGCGAACGAAACCAGGGCGACACGGTTTCACGGTAGTTGTGGCCATGCTCGCCGCTGAAAACGCTAGCGAGGGTGGTCCAGAGCCCCAGGACGATCGCGGCGGTCAACACGATGTACATCATCTTGTCGTTGGTGGTCGTGGCCATGAAGACCGGCCCGGTTTTGCGGCGCCGATAGATCAGGATCACAATGCCACCGAGAGTGCAGACCCCCGCAACGCCGCCGACCAGCAGAGCGTTGAGGTGATAGAAGTCCTGGCTCATCCCGAAAAAGAGTGTCCAGGACATCGGGATCACCAGGCCGAAGAAATGCCCGGCGATGACGGCGAGGAACCCGAAATGAAATATTGGCGATCCAATGCGCAGGAGCCGGGATTCGTAGAGCTGGGACGAGCGGGTGGTCCAACCGAATTGGTCGTAACGGTAGCGCCAGATAGTTCCACTGATCAGGATCGCCACCATCACATAGGGGAGAATTCCCCAGAGCAGCACGTCCCACATCACGAGCTCGCGTTCAAAGGAAGCAGGCGCGGGTCGTACGGTTCAAGTCCGACACTTTCGGCGGGGGGGCCGACGCCGGCCATGGCTTGCACGGCCTGCCGGTCGGCGGGCGAGGGGCCTGGAAGTGTGGCGCAAATGCCGTCCATCACGGTGGCGTACGGCGACCCGTGCTCCGTGAGTGAAAGCCGGAGCATTTCGACGCTGGGCCGGTACTGGATGAGCAGGTCCCGGCCTGCTACTGGGCTGGCCACAGCCGCGAACTCGAGCACCAGCGGCAAGAAGTCGGGCAACTCACCGTGCGTATTGGTCAGATAGTCGCTCCCCCGGTACACCTGCTTGAACGCAGCCAGCACGTCGCCCCTGCGCCGGGTGTCGCCATCCGTCCAATAGGACAGGTAGAGCGGATGATGCTTACTGAGGTCGAACGTCTCAACGTAGGAGCGCTGGAGGGTGCCGATCGCGGTGTTCTCAAGGTACGCGATGACCGCGGTGAGATCAGGTGCTGCCGGGCCCTGTTCGGCCAGTGCGGACCGCATCAACTCGCACCTTCCCACGAGTTGAGCGTCCGGATACGACAGGCACCACGAGGCAGCCTGGTAGAAGACCCGCACCGCCAGGCTATGAGCTGCAGCCCGGTCACGCCTCACAGCGCACCGCCATCCGTCGGTGGGCGCAAATCAGCCGGTGACGGCGGTGCAGCGCGCGGCTGGTCGCGTTTCTCGGAGAAAGAACCCACGGGGCTTCCGTTGCCGTCCCAGTTGAGGAGGTTTACGCGGCCCCGGAGCGACTGCTCGCCGGCGGGAGTGTCGGAAGTCTGCCGATCTTTGAGCGCGTAGAAGTTCTCCACGGCGACGGGCGTCGGTCGACCACTCGCCTCCCCGAACGGCGAGTCTTCGTACATGCCCGGCCCGCCCTCGAAATCGACCGAGCAGCCCATCTCCTCCAGGTCATGCGCCTGCTCGACGTGCGCCTTGGGGATAACGTAGCGCTCGTCGTACTTTGCGATCGCCATCAGCCTGTACATTTCATACATGTTGCCTGGCGTCATCCCCACAGCCGCGGGGATCGACGGGTCAGGTTTTTGTCCCATCGTGATGCCGCGCATGTAGGCGCGCATCGCCGCGAGTTTGCGCAAAACCTCGGTGATCTTGTCGGTGTCGCCAGCGGTAAAAAGTTCGGCGAGGTACTCGACGGGAATGCGCAGCGCGTCGATGGCGCCAAAGAGGTTGCCGTTGTCTTCGGCATCGTGGCCCTGTTCGCTCAGGAGATCGACAATGGGAGACAGCGGGAGCACGTACCAGACCATGGGCATCGTGCGATACTCCGGGTGCAGCGGTAACGCCACCTTGTACACCTTCGCGAGAGCGTACACGGGCGATTTCCGTGCGGCGTCCAGCCAATCGCTGGGAATGCCTTGGTCGAGGGCGGCAGCGGCCACTTCGGGGTCGTTCGGGTCGAGGAGCACGTCCATCTGCGATTCGTACAGGTCGGTGACATCCGTCACCGCTGCGGCGTCGGTGACGCGGTCGGCGTCATAGAGGAACAAGCCGAGATAGCGGAGGCGCCCGACACACGTTTCGGAGCAGACTGTGGGGAGGCCAATTTCCACCCGCGGATAACAGAAGGTGCACTTCTCGGCTTTGCCGGTTTTGTGGTTGAAGTAGATCTTCTTGTACGGGCAGCCGGTGATGCACTGGCGCCAGCCGCGGCACTTGTCCTGATCGACGAGCACAATGCCGTCTTCCACGCGCTTGTAGATGGCACCGGATGGACACGATGCCATGCAGGAAGGGTTGAGGCAGTGCTCACAGATCCGCGGAAGGTAGAACATAAAAGTTTGTTCAAAGGCGAACTTAATCTTGTCCTCCGACTCCCTCCGCACCTTCTCCACGATGGGGTCAAGGTGACCCATCTCAGGGGCGCCGCCGAGGTCGTCGTCCCAGTTCGCCGACCAACTGATTTTGGTGTCCTCGCCCGTGATCAAGGATTTCGGGCGGGCCACTGGGAAGTCGTCTCCCAGCGGTGCGTCGATCAGTGTTTTATAGTCATAGGTCCAGGGCTCGTAATAATCCTTCAACTCGGGCTGCACGGGGCTTGCGAAGATTCCGAAAAGCTTCTTCAGGCGTCCGCCCCCCTTCAGCACAAGTCGGCCCTTCTTGTTTAGCTGCCAACCGCCCTTCCACTGTTCCTGGTCCTCGTAGCGTCGCGGGTACCCCTGCCCCGGCCGGGTTTCCACGTTGTTGAACCAGACATATTCGGTTCCGGCGCGATTCGTCCACGCCTGTTTGCAGGTCACCGAGCAGGTGTGGCACCCGATGCATTTGTCGAGGTTCATCACCATGCCCATTTGAGCCATCACGCGCATCAGTACCGCACCTCCTGGGAACGCTTTCGGATTGTGGTGACCATGTCACGCTGGTTCCCGGTTGGGCCCAGATAGTTGAAGGCGTACGACAGCTGCGCATACCCGCCAATTAGGTGGGTGGGTTTGACGAGCAGGCGGGTGGGCGAGTTGTGAATTCCGCCCCGGCGGCCCGTCGCCTCCGACTTGGGTACATCGATCGTGCGCTCTTGCGCGTGGTAAACGTAAACGACTCCCGCGGGCATCCGATGGCTGACCACGGCGCGGCACACGTACACGCCGTTGAAGTTGACACACTCGATCCAGTCATTGTCAGAGACCGAGATGGCCGCCGCATCCATGGGGCTAATCCAAGCCGTCGGTCCTCCCCTCGATAGAGACAGCATAAAAAGGTTGTCCTGATATTCTGAGTGGATCGACCACTTCGAGTGTGGAGTCAGATAGCGCACTGTGATCTCGGTTGTTCCGTTCGGGCCAAACCGAGGTTCGCCAAACAGGCGCTGCATATCCAGCGGTGGTCGGTAAATCGGGAGGGCCTCCCCGAGGTCGCGCATCCAGTCGTGGTCGAGGAAGAAGTGCATCCGGCCGGTGAGGGTGTGCCAGGGTTTCAGCCGCTCGACGTTGATCGTGAACGGGGAATACCGACGCCCACCAGTCTCCGACCCGGACCACTCAGGCGAAGTGATGACAGGGACGGGCCCCGCTTGCGTCTGCGCAAAGGTCACCCGCTTCTCTTCGGATCCCTCGGCAAGGTCGACGAGCTTCATGCCGGTCTGCTCTTCCAGTTCGCGAAACCCCTGCACGGCCAGTTCGCCATTGGTGGTGCCGGAAAAGCTCAGGATGGCCTGGGCGAACTTCGCATCGGTATCGATGGCCGGGCGGCCGTTCCCCGCACCACCGAGCATCACCCCGTTGCTTCGGGCGAGCCGCTCGATCTCGTGCCCCATCCGATAGGTGATGTTCTTCACGGTGAAACCGCGTTCCTCCGCGAGGGGTCCAACCGTGGCTAGCTTCTCCGCGATAGCGGTGTAGTCCCGTTCGACGATCGAGAAGACAGGCATATTTTGACCGGGGACCGCCGGTATATCGGTGTTCCGCCAGTCGCGCACCACTCCACCCGGCTGCGCTATCTCCCCCGGCGTATCGTGTTGCAGCGGCACACTGACCAGGTCCCGTCGGGTGCCGAGGTGCGTCACCGCCTGCCGGGAAAACTCCTCGGCGAGCAGTCGAAACGTGTCAAAGTCGGTTTTCGCCTCCCACGGTGGGTCGATTGCGGGGCTGAAGGCGTGCACGAAGGGGTGCATGTCGGTAGAGGAAAGGTCGTGTTTTTCGTACCAAGTTGCAGCCGGAAAGACGATGTCCGACAACAGTGTGGTTGACGTCATCCGGAAATCAGCTGAGACGAGCAGGTCCAGTTTTCCTTCCGGAGCCTCGTCGTGCCATTTCACATCACGCGGTCGGGCAGCGTTCATGTGGTCGGCACCCATCACGTTGTTGTGAGTGCCGAGAAGGTTGCGCAAAAAGTACTCGTTGCCCTTGGCAGATGAGCCGAAAAGGTTGGAGCGCCAGAGCACCAGGGTGCGCGGCCAATTTTCGGGAGCGTCGATATCGTCGATGGCGGGGGTCAGCCGCCTGCTTTTGAGGGCATCGGCGATCCAGGTGGGGGCGTCGGGCGCCTCCCCCGCATCCACCGCCGCTTGCGCCTCATCGGCGAGGTCAAGCGGGTTGCGGTCGAACTGAGGGTAGAACGGCATCCAACCGAGCCTGTTCGACTGCGCGATCGTGTCCGCGGTGTGCATACCGTCGAAGTGCCCATCAGCGAGAGGGGACTTGAGCGAGTCGGCCGAGTACCCATCTGAGCGCCATTGGTCGGTGTGCATGTACCAATACCCGGTACCGATCATGGTGCGCGGCGGTCGACTCCAGTCCAGAGCGTTAGCGAGAGAAATCCATCCCGTGATCGGACGGGTTTTCTCTTGGCCGACGTAATGCGCCCATCCGCCGCCGTTTCGCCCCATGCATCCGGTGAGCATCACGAGCGAGAGAACCGCACGGTAGGTGGCGTCACCGTGGAACCACTGGCAGATACCGGCCCCCATAATGATCATGGACCGCCCCTTCGATTCCTCAGCGTTGCGGGCAAATTCTCGCGCCACCCGGATGCACGCGGCGGCCGGCACGCTCGTGATCTCCTCCTGCCAGGCCGGCGTGTACGGCGTCGACGCGTCGTCGTAGTCGGTCGCCCAGTCGCCCGGCAGTCCTGGACGCCCAACCCCGTATTGAGCGAGCATCAGGTCGAACACCGTGGTTACCAGGTGCCCGGCCACTCGCCGGACGGGAACGCCGCGAGTCACGATCGACCCCTCCCCGGAGGGTGCCTCGAAGCAGGGCATCCGGATCTCAGCGGTCTCCGGAGGCTGGCCTGAGACGGACTCATCGAGAAGGCTCAACGCCGGGTCGACACCCTCGAGGTCGAGGTTCCACTTGCCCTTACCCGCTTCACCGTACCGGTAGCCGATGGAACCATTGGGCACCACGGGAGCGCCAGTGGCTGAGTCAAGCAAGACCGTTTTAAACGCAGCATCCGGAATATGCGCCTTGTCGGGCAAGTCAGCCGCCATCAAAAATTTCGTGGGCACCAGCCCACCGCCAGCGTGCTCCTCGAGCCGGACAAGGAAGGGCAGATCTGTGTAGCGGCGCACATAGCCGCTGAAATAGGGCACCTGCCGGTCGACGAAGAATTCCTTGAGCATCACGTGCCCCATCGCCATCGCAAGCGCCGCGTCAGTGCCGGCCTGGGCGGGCAGCCACTCGTCGGCGAACTTCGTATTGTCGGCATAGTCGGGGCTGATCGCGACCACCTTTGTGCCGCGATACCGCACCTCCGCCATAAAGTGCGCGTCAGGCGTGCGCGTCACGGGAACGTTTGATCCCCACATCATCAGATAGGTGGAATCCCACCAGTCACCTGATTCAGGCACGTCTGTCTGGTCGCCGAACACCTGCGGAGAGGCCACGGGAAGGTCGGCATACCAGTCGTAAAAAGACGTCATCACCCCGCCGATGAGCTGGATGAACCGGTTACCCGCCGCGTGCGACACCATAGACATGGCCGGGATCGGGGAGAACCCGGAACACCGATCCGGACCGTACTTCTTGATCGTGTGGACGTGGGCGGCGGCGGCGATTTCGATCGCCTCCTGCCACGGAATCCGGACGAGCCCGCCCTTCCCTCGCGCTTGCTGGTAGCAACGACGTCGTTCAGGGTCGTCCACAACGTCGGCCCAAGCGAGCACGGGGTCCTGGAGACGAACCTTCGCCTCACGGTACATTTCGACGAGAACTCCACGGGCGTACGGATACCGCACCCGCGTGGGTGAGTAGGTGTACCAACTGAACGCCGCACCACGGGGGCACCCCCGCGGCTCGTACTCCGGACTGTCGGGGCCCACCGACGGGTAATCCGTCTGCTGCGACTCCCAAGTGATAATGCCGTCCCGAACGTAAACCTTCCACGAACACGACCCCGTGCAGTTCACCCCGTGGGTGGAACGCACCACCTTGTCATGGCTCCACCGGTCGCGGTAGAACACATCGCCCTTGCGCCCGCCTTCACGGAACACTGCGCGCCCATCATCTGTTTGGTCCCACCGAGTGAAAAAACGGCCTAGCGCCAACATGGTGTCCGACGCTTTTCCGTCCAAACCGGCAGGCACTGGAGCAGCTGCCATGGAGAGATTCTATATATCGCCCTTGCAGTCCGCTAGTGGTGCCCGTGAACGCGGATGGTCAACACCTAACACGAGACTGTCATCCTGGGAAACAGGGTTGAACCGGGTTTCTCAAAAACACCTCACTTCTTAATCCAGGACGCCATGGATAGTAGAGCTAAGTGTTCGCACTGACGTCGGTTGAGAAGACGTACTTCAGCAGCGTCCGCAAGGAAGTGCGCCGTGCGTGGAGGGCTGCGGCTCGCCAGGCAATTCGTTTCGGCGGCCGACGGTTTTAAGCTGCCCCTTCCGCGGAGCGGTGATGGTGACACGGTTTGCCTCTGTGCTCATCAGCTCAGCGTTCTCCCAGCGAACCTCTATTGTCTTAATTGCACATTTCGATTGCCTCCAACGAACCGCCCCGATTAAGAGGAGAGACCATGCCCTTCATCACCGCCCCGGATCACAACGGTCCCGACGTCGAACTGCACTACGAAGACGTCGGAGCCGGTAAGCCCGTCGTACTGATCCACGGTTGGCCCCTGAGTAGTAGGTCCTGGGAGGGGCAGGTACCCGCACTGGTCGAGGCCGGCTACCGGGTCATCACTTTTGACCGTCGCGGGTTCGGCCAGTCGTCACAGCCTTGGGATGGGTACGACTACAACACGTTCGCCGCCGACCTGAAGGCCGTGATCGATACCCTCGATCTGCGGGAGGTCACCCTCGTCGGATTCTCGATGGGCGGTGGAGAGCTCGCCCGATACGTCAGTACCTATGGCACCGCCCGCATCGCCAAGCTCGTCTTCGCCAGCGCCGTGCCGCCTTACCTCTGGCAATCGGATGATAACCCTGACGGGGGCGTCGACGCCGATTTGGCTCAATGGTTCCACGACGGCTTGACCGGAGACCGGCCGGCGTTCCTGCACGAATTTTTGCAGATGTTCTTCACCGCCGGCAAGCCGTCCCCGGTCAACACTCCAAAGGTTAGCTCCGAGCAGATTGCCTATAATCTCGACATCGCTCAACTGGCATCGCCGAAGGGGACGCTCGACTGCGTAACCGCATTCTCCACTACCGACTTCCGCGACGACCTTACGAAAATCACGGTGCCGACTCTGGTCATCCACGGTGACTCCGACACCATCGTGCCATTCGAGGTGAGTGGCAAACGTACTCACGAGGCCATTACCGGCAGCAAACTCGTCGTGATCACAGACGCCCCGCACGGGGTCACCGTTTCGCACAAGGACGAATGGAACCAGCACGTACTCGCATTCCTCGCGAAATAGCCAACCGCGTAAGGCCCTCGCCGACGTGGTTACGTACCCTTCAAGCAGGATTATTTCGCCGTGTGATAGGTCGTAGCCATGCATGAATAGCCCGACACTACAGTCTTGTCCCGGGCTTTTTTATCCGCGTCCTTCCGAGCCAGAGCGGCCGCGTCGGCCTCCAATGCAGCGCGCGCCTCGGCAAGTTTCACCAGGCGGGACTTCCGCCGCGCGAGCTCCGGCGGCAACTCATCGCCGCGTTTGTCTTTCCCGAACCGCGCATTCTCGGCATCGCCGATCGCGTCCGCGTCAGCCAGCAGCGCGGAGACTTCAGCGGCGAGGACCTTCTGCTTCTCTGTCAACCGACCGTGACTCATCGCCTTGCGCAGGGACACGTTCGCGCACACCTTCGTGCCGTCCAACGTGACCTGCCCGAGCGACACCATCCCGGCAGTGCGGCAGAGTTCCAACGCCTGCAAGAACACGTTCCCCAAGCTGGAGAGGTGGCGTTTCCGGAACTAGGCAATGGAACGAAAATCTAGGGCCTGCTGCGCGGCCAACCAGCGAAACGCGACCATATCCACGCGGACCCGTGCCAGCTCCCGCGATGACCGGATCCCGACGCAACACCCGTAGAGCAGGACACGCACCATCAGCCGGGGGTCATACGGCGGCTGTCCCTTCGACTTTGCATACGACGCGTAAACCTTCGTCAGGTCGAGCTGGATTTCGACGATATCCGCGATGAAGGGAGAGAGGTGATTCTGCGGCAACCACTCAACCAGCGATGTGGCACCAACATCACCGCCGCCGGCTCGAACACTCAAAACCGTTTATTCACATTAGCGCCAGCCTCAACACCGTCATCCACGACCAGGTCAACATGCTCAAGCTTCGTCGCGGGAAACAGACCATCCGAATCGCTCACAAGCAGTTTTCCAGACCCCATACCAAAACCCGGGAACGCGACCGGCGTTTTAAACACTGCTACGACTGGCCCACGCTCCTAAGGCTTGTCGCTGACCCCGTTGCCGAGTCCGGGGACTCCCCCGCGCTACCCCGACTGCTCGCCGAACTGAAGGTTTCCGTGTTGCCTTCCAAGGATGCCCAGACCGGGTCCGCGCGGACAAGGCGTACCCGTGCCGGGTCATCTGCACCCAACTATGCAACCGCAGCATCCCTCGCGGTCACCAAGCCCGCCGACCAGATTGGACACGCGTTGTGCCGAGGATCCCGCGGCAGGCGCCCGCCACGATTGGACAGCGATTATTGCGCCACCCCTGTGGCGCTGCGCGCGCTTCCCGTATAGGTCACCGCGGTGGCGTTGGTCGTCTCTACGCTTCGGTCAGACGGTGTCGGCGCAGAACCGCCCATGTTCCGCGTCGCTGGCCGCACAACTCCTCGGTTCAGTGGATGGTGATGTTGCCGCCCCTGAGGGCCACCGGCGTCGAACCCGTGGTGAAGACCACGGTACCGGAGGGGTTCCTGATCACGACCTTGATCGTGTCGCCCTTTTTCCCCCCTGAGGCCCCGTTGTCCACGACCGACCCCTGGAAGGTGTAGCCCGCGGTGCCGTTCCACTTCCCGCCGCCGGTCCACGTCGCCGTGTTCCCTGAGACGACCAGGCTGATCGCGGTGTTGCCGTGGCAACTTGGCCTTGTCGGCCTTGGCGCGCAACTGGAACTGTCCCTTGAAGCCCGTGGCTTCGGGGCTCACGTTGAACCCGAATGACGTACGGCCCGTCGAGATGGATGTCCAACCGCCACCGGTCACCTTGGCCCCGGCGGCCTGGACGGTGACCAGCGTGTCGGCAGCAGTCGCAGATCCCAGGTAGTAGTCGTTGCCAGCGAACTCGGCCTTGACCGCGTACACGCCCGAGGCGAGCGGCACGGTGATGCTGGCCACTCCGCTGGCGTTGGTCGTCGCGGAGAACGTCTGCGTCACCATGTTCGAGTCGGTCACGGTAAAGACGACCGTCTTGTTCGACAGGTCACCGAGATGCGAATCGTCATGACACCGAGGCTGCTCCGCCTACGACGCCTAGTGATCGGAGAGGTCAGCCGCTTCCCCGAACTGGCCCAAGCCCTATTCGAAAACGGTCCCCAACGATCGATCCAATCATTGGCCATCGTCATCTCCAAGCTCGTACAGCGCGGACTCCTGAGCACACCGAGCCCAGCAGTGGCAGCCACGACCCTGAATTGGCTGGTACTCGCCGCGCTGGTCAACGAAGCCATGCTCCTGGGCGACGAGGCCATCCCGACGACCACCGCAATGAGGGCCCATGCAGCGGAGGCCACGCGCGTATTTCTCACCGCCTACGCCAGCGATACCGGTCTCGACGATCTGCGCTGAGACTGACGAGGAAGACTGGGAACACGCACGACCGGCCACAATGCGCCAACGCGATACCGCCGCTTAGCTTTGCGACTCACACACTTGTTCGGGGGTCTGTCGGACTGGTCTCCCGGCTGCTAGACAAAACCCGTATGGATGGGCGCCTGGGCGAATTGACGTGGGGCAACATGGGGCATGGTCCTAGAGACTGGAACCCGCCGGGATATTGGGACGCACCGAGGGCCGCCACATCGTCGATGAGCAGCTCGTCGAGGATGTCAGCGCGGGTGTGGGTGGCGCCCTTCCGTGGGTTCGCGCCGACGCTCCCGATCATGGCTTTGATGACGTCGCCGCCCTCTTCATTGACCTTCGCGATCCGACCCCAGCGTCCGGCGGTATAGGCCGCGCCGACACCTGCAAATACCTCTCCCGCGGGCGGAGGGAAGAACGAACCGATGCTCGTGATCATTCCCGCGACACCATCGGCGGGAGCCCACCTGTCGTCTGAGCTGACGTCGCCTCCAACATCCCGTTGACGCCGGTAGCCATGTTGAGAACGCCCACACCGACCCCGAGAACCGAGAACACCGAAGCCCTTGCCGATCCGCGCTGTCTCCCGGCGAGATGCTGAACAGATACTGCAGCTCGTGCACCCAGAAACCGATGTCATCCACATTCGGGGACGCCTGCGTCGCGGGTAACGAAGACGTGGGGGTCATCGTTTCGGTATCGGTCATGTTCATCCTCTCCCGTGGAAAGTCGTACGGTCACGCATTCATTGCGATGTGGACATATGGCGGACGCCGCGAAGTATCGACGAGATGACGTCCCTCGCCGCTGGCGGGTACCAGTCCCCGGCGATGATCGACAGCAGACCCGTCTCTCCACGGTACGTGCCGTTGTTACGCAGCAGGTCGATGACCGCCCCGATTCGGGGATCCGACACCGTTGCTGGCAGGGTCCGCGCCCGCGCCAGAACGGACTTGCGCTCGAGGAACACAGACTCGTCAGCGATCTCGAGTCGATCACGTCCGGTCGGATAGCCGCCGGTTTCGCGTACGACCCCGCGCTCGACGAGTGCCACATAGAGGTGGGGCACCACGGCGACAGTCACCGGCTGAAGCACCTTGTAGGCGAATGGGGGGCGTCGCCGAGCAGATACCGCTGCAAGGGCGTCATCCAACATGGCGGACCCGGTCGGCGAGTCGTCGACGACCACCAGGCGGGCGTTGTCAGCGGGCTCGGTTAGAAATCCGGCCTTCGGGTCTGTCAGGATGCGTCCTTCGAGCGCGAGTTCGATCAAAGCGCCGGCGCCCGGCATGATCTGGTCGGGTTCGAGCTGTCCCGGCCTCTGCTGGAGCATCAGCTGGACGTCTTCGGCGATGCTCGGCATCGACGTGGTGGCGTCTGTCATGGTCCTATTCTTTCAGGCCGACGGGGCAAGGTCACCATGGCCACGCATCCTCGACGAAGTCGCCTACTGCTTCGGCGCCATCAGAGACGGCATTTCCGACGTCCGATGCGACATCGGATACGACCCCCGCCGTCGCCTGTCCGAAGTCGCCGATCTTGTCGATCTCCCGATTTGCCGAATCGGGGAGTAGTCCCCAGCGGGAATGTCGCTGCTCAAGGTCGATGAGCTGCTGACTCTTTCTCCAGCGGACGGCCGAGGCTCATGGTTTGGCCCGGCGCCGGTAGATCGTGGGGCCCGTGTCTCCGAACTCCTGGAGGGAGTTCGATAGATCGAGGAGGTTCTCCAGCGACCGGCTGAGCCGGTCGAGTTTTTGTCACGACGAGCGGATCGCCGGTCCGGTTCGCTGAGCGAGCGCCTTGGGTTGCGTCCAATAGCGTGGTGTAACCCCCGGCCCTGATGGGCGTGTTGCACCGATGTAAGGCGGCCACCGCGTGATTCTTGGAAAGACCGATCAAGTC
>NZ_SOGE01000010.1:0-36160 GCF_004402575.1 Cryobacterium sp. TMT2-4
CCACCGTCGCTTTCATGCTCGACCAGTGCCACAACGTCGAAGAGAAGATCCCGGGCCAGATCCGCTCGGTCCTCAACGTGCAGGAAATGACCGCCCGCGCCCTCTCCGTCGACACCGTCGCCCTGACCAAGGCACAGAACGCCGGCGACGTCCTCGGCGCCAACGGCATCATGATGGACGCCTTCTACTCCGACGTGCGCCCGGACCTCGCCGTCTGGCGCGAGTCCCGCGGCCTCCCCGCCGACCCCATGGCCGCATTCGCGGCATCCGGCTACCAGGAGAAGATCTCCACCGACCGCATCGGCGGCACCCAAGCAGGCTGGGGCGCCTGACCTTACCCCGTGCCCGTCTCGGTCGCTGACGACCGGGCGGGCACTCCGGCGACCACCGGCCACCGGCTCGCGACCACCGACCACCGCATTCCGACCGACAGGGAACACGAAGATGACGAACAAAACGGATGCCGGCGTTGTCGCGGCCGTCGACCTGGGTGCCACCAGCGGTCGGGTGATGCTCGGCTATGTCGGGCACAATGACCTGCGCCTGCGCCCCGTTGCACGCTTTTCGAACGGACCGATCCGGCTCAACGAAAACGGCCAGCCCACGCTGCACTGGAACATGGTCGAGCTGTACCGCAGCGTGCTGGCCGGACTCGCGGTGGCCGTGGGTGAGGAACCCCATCTGCGCAGCATCGGCGTCGATTCCTGGGCGGTCGACTACGCGCTCCTTCGCCGTGGTCGGATGCAGCAGCTCCCGTACCACTACCGGGACACCCGCACCCTGCCCGCCGTCGACGCGACACACGCCGTCGCCGGTCCGGCCGAGTTGTACCGCGCCAATGGGCTGCAATTCCTGCCCTTCAATACCCTCTACCAGCTCACGGCCGACCTCACCGCAGGCTCCCTCGACCTGGTCGACTCGTTCCTGCTCGTGCCGGACCTGGTCAACTACTGGCTGACCGGGACCGCCGTCGCCGAACGCTCGAACGCCTCAACCACCGGGCTGCTCAACGTGCGCACCCGCGAGTGGGACGCGCCCCTCATCGAACGCCTCGGATTCGATGTCCGCATGTTTCCGCGCCTGATCGATGCCGGAACCCGGATCGGCGCACTCCTGCCGGAGGTCGCCGGAGAGATCCGCTCCCGTGGTGCGCTCTCCGTCACCGCCGTCGGGTCGCACGACACCGCATCCGCCGTCGTCGCCGTTCCGGCCCAGGGCGACGATTTCGCCTACATTTCCTGTGGCACGTGGGGACTCGTCGGCGTCGAACTCGACTCGCCCGTGCTAAGCGAAGCCGGCCGGGCGCAGAACTTCACCAACGAGGGCGGGGTCGACGGGCGGGTGCGCTACCTGCACAACGTGATGGGCCTCTGGCTGCTGAGCGAGTCGATCCGCGCCTGGGAACACGCGGGTGAGTCGATCGTGCTCGCCGATCTGCTCCGAGCGGCCGAGGCCGTCACGACACCGGTCTCGGTGTTCGACGCCGACGACCCCCGTTTCCTTGCCCCCGGCGACATGCCGCGGCGCATCCGTGAGTATTGCGTCGAACACGACCTGCCGGTGCCGCACTCGCACGCCGCCCTCGTTCGCAGCATTCTCGAGAGCCTCGCGGATGCCTTCGCCCGAGGGATCGCACAGGCGAGCCTGCTCTCGGGCAAGACCGTCAACGTGGTGCATATCGTCGGGGGCGGCTCACAGAACCGCCTGCTCTGCCAGCTCACCGCGAACCGCTCCGGGCTGCCCGTGCTGGCCGGCCCGGTCGAAGCGACCGCGATCGGCAATGTGCTCGTGCAGGCGCGCAGCGAAGGCATGCTCACCGGCCCGCTCGAGGAACTACGCGCCCTCGTGGCCCGCAGCGTCGTTGTCGAGCACTACTCGCCGGCGCGAACACTCGTCCGGCAGTAGGCAGTAGGCAGTAGGCAGTAGGCCGGGCGGGACCGAGTCATGGTCCGCGGCGGGCGCAGGAGCACCCGCCGCGAGCCGCGGGGGATCCGGATCAGTAGATCGAGGTGTATAGCGCCAGGATCTGCTCCACGGTCACCTCACGCGGGTTGCCTCCCGTGCAGACATCCTCGAAAGCCGCCTGGGCAAGGGCCGGCAGGTCGGACTCTCTGGCGCCGATCTCGCGCAGCGTCGTCGGGTTACCGAGGTCGCGTGCGAAAGCGGCGACGGCGGCCACCGCCGCGGTCCGGGCCTCGCCCAACGGCAGGTCGGTGGCACCGTGCACCTTGAACGCCACGGCGATGTCCCGGAATCGGTCACCCGTCGCCTCCGCGTTGAACGCCATCACCGGGGCGAGCAGGATGCCGTTTGCGACACCGTGCGGGGCGTTGTAGAAGGCGCCGAGCGGGTGGGCCATGCCGTGGACGAGTCCGAGGCCGACGTTGGAGTAGCCCATCCCGGCGATGTACTGTGCGAGTGCTATGCGATCGGCGGACTCGGGGTCGCCGTTCGCGGCGCCGAGCAGCGACTCGGCGATCGTAGTGATCGCCTTGAGGTGGAACAGATCCGACAGTTCCCAGGCGCCCTTGGTCGTGTAGCCCTCGATGGCGTGGGTGAGGGCGTCGAGACCAGTCGCGACCTTGAGCGAGCGGGGTGCGGACGACATCATCTCGGAGTCGACGACGGCCACGATCGGAATGGCGTGCGGGTCGACGCAGACGAACTTGCGCTGGCGCTCGACATCGGTGATGACGTAATTGATGGTGGTCTCGGAGGCGGTGCCCGCGGTGGTCGGCACCGCGATCATCGGGACGGCCGGATTCTTCGTCGCCGCGACGCCCTCGAGGCTGCGTACGTCGGCGAATTCCGGGTTCGCGGTGATGATGCCGATCGCCTTGCAGGTGTCCTGGGGCGAACCGCCGCCAATTCCGATCAGCACGTCGGCGCCCGACGCCGCGAACGCAGCGACGCCCCGCTGCACGGCCTCGATTGGCGGGTTCGGGGTGACGTCGGAGTACACCTCGTAGGCGAAACCGATGCGGTCCAGGAGCACCGTAACCCGCCCGGTCACGCCGGTGTCCACGAGCACCGGGTCCGAGACCACGAACGCCTTCGCGAAGCCGCGCGCGGTGAGTTCCCCCGGAATCTCGGCGATGGCTCCGGCGCCGAAGTGCGCGGTTTGGTTCCAAATCATGCGATTGCTCATGGAGGCAGTGCTCTCTTCTTCGGTTAGTGGTGATACCGGCGTTTCCCCCGTCGGTTCGCCGGGTGATTGAATCGTTTCATTCCCTTGAAGTGTACTCCCGATGAGGCCTTCGGCGCAGTCCGGGCCTTCGTTCTCGAGGGTCACTCGTTCCGCGGCATCCCAAACGTCTGAGGTCTTCCTCCCGCTGCGGGTTCTCAGCGCGTGCATCGAGATAGTAGAAGCGACCCTCTTGCCTATATCGATTCAAGGCGGAAAGGAGGGGCGGCCAGACAACGACGGCCGCCAGGGCTTGATCTACGTTGTACCGGTGCGTCGCTCGATCGACGTTGTCGCGGATCGCTTGGCGCAGCAGCGCTTCCATCTTGATGAGGTCGTGCCGAAGGTCGGTCTGGAGAACGCGGGCCGGGAGGCACACGCGGTTGTCCCCAACGTGCTGGAGACCGAGTGTCAGCATCTTCTCGACACCGATTGAGAGCATCGTCATGATCGGATTGCGCGTCGTCTCGATAAGCTCAGCCGTGCTCAGCGCCCCGAGGCCGTACGCGAGCAGATGCTTTGCGGAATCTGACTCCTGAATGAGATGCATGCCCTGGAGCGCGGATAGGTCGTCATCATTGCGATTCGGCACACGCACACTATTGGCCGGAGAATTCGGGGTGACTAGAGCCCGTCGATCGCATAGTGGCGCTCGATCCCGACTG
This sequence comes from Cryobacterium sp. TMT2-4, assembly GCF_004402575.1. Taxonomy (NCBI): domain Bacteria; kingdom Bacillati; phylum Actinomycetota; class Actinomycetes; order Micrococcales; family Microbacteriaceae; genus Cryobacterium; species Cryobacterium sp. TMT2-4. Next base: position 3,850 of record NZ_SOGE01000010.1, read on the forward strand.
TGGCGCGTCCCCATGCGCTTCCCGCAACGCGGTCCTGGTGCTCTTTGAACGCAGAACTGTCCTCGAAGCACTCTTCGACCTGCCACACCATAGGATCGTCGGTCGATGTAACCCTGAACGAGAGGCATCTACGCTCCGCACGCGTCCGAGCCACGTGGCCAGAAAGATGCTCCGCGACGACAGCCGCCTGGTCCTGATCGTGGCAGACCAGTTGCCCGCTCAGCTGGACTATGCTCACGCCGTGAGCATAGACGCCGGGAAGAGTGCCTTGCTGAAGTGGACTCCACTGCTTGTCCCGCAAGCCGGACCCTCATGGGCACAGAGCCAAGGCCCGTGGTGGCGTGAATGACCGGTGCATGCGAGTGCGGAATTTGTGCTGCCGAGTACGGAAATCGACAACCATCGCCCCGACTCCACCCTGGGGCCGCCTTGTCGCGTAGACCCCGCCCGCATGGGATTCGCCGTCAGGCCCGTCTTTCGAGAATCCAATTGCTTGAAAAGCGTACTGAAATTATACTTTCCAAGTATAAGCATTCTTGTCGAACCGATTCTTCAGGAACTGGCTGCCGGCCAGTGGGGTCTATTCACCACGGCTCAGGCGCAGGCGCGGGGTGTCAGTCGCGCCAATCTCTCGCATCGGGAACGAGATGGGCGACTCGAGCGACTCGCCCACGGCGTGTACCGGCTCGGGGGAGTGCCTGTCGCTCCTCTGGATGACCTGCGCGCTGCCTGGATGTCGACCGAACCCGCCTTGCTGGCATGGGAGCGGGTGAGTAGTCCGCGAGTCGTGGTGGGCGGGGCGGCCGCGGCAGCTGTTCATGAGTGCGGCGGTATCAATCCAGTCCCGTACCTTCTGATCACCAACGAACGGCGCCAAACGCAACGAACCGACATTGCCTACAGCCGGCGCCAGCTGGATTCCCGCGACGTTGTGGTGGTCGCGGGCCTCCCGGTGACGAGCATCGAATGCACGGTCGCCGACCTTGTCGACAAGATCGGCGACCTGTCCCTGGTCGGAGACGTGCTGGCCGACGCGACCCGGGGAAAACGAGCGGTCGACCTCGAACACCTCGGCCGTCTGCTGACCCCGTTCGCCGCACGATACGGCCACCCTCGAGGCGACGGTCCAGCTCTGCTGGAACAACTCCGCCGGAGCGCAGGAATCGACGATGTCGCCGCAGCGCGTGAACTCATGCAGCGCCCTGCCATCGGCTCCGCCCTGACAGAAATCGTCAACCGGGAAGTCGAAGAACAGTTGAAAATCATCGTCGCCGGCCTCGAACCCCAACAGCCCGGGAGCGTCGAGATGCGCGAGCAGATCGAGCGCATGTCCACACCGGCCCTCCCGGAGCTCAGCCGCCTGGTCTCCGAAATCGCGGACACCGTGCTCGCCCCAGTCCTTCAACGCCAACGTGAGCATCGGCATCTAATCGCGAACACCACGCTGCCGCCGTCGGGCGATGGAACACGCGACGCCGCCAACTAGTTGTCCAGCCGTGGACAGCACCATGATCGCCAAAATGCCCTCTCCGGTGGGAGTGAGCTGTTCCTGGGCGAGCCGGATCCGTCAGCAGGAACCGTTCCTATAGCGTTACGCATCGGAGTCCCCCACTCCGACGATTAGCCCCGGTTCTCTTGCTCGTCTTTCCCCAGGCGACACAACCGGGGCTTTTTCATTTGTTACCGCAACGCGCCTGCAACCAGTCCTGTCTCCTCGGCCCCTACGCGGCGCCCAAACCGAGTTACGCGTCGGGGTCGTGGCCGAGCAGTTTGAGCAGTTCTCGGAGGGAATGCGCTACTTGCTCGTACCCGTGCTCATAGAAAAGTGGTGTCAGCTCGTGCAGGCTGGTGTCGTCGAGTTCGTGAAGCATGTCAACCGTTTCGAGGATGAACGCCTCGACGTCAGCGGGTGGGTTCCCGGGCCATGCGTCGCTCCGTGAACTCATCGCGTTCCATCCAATCCATTGGTTCTTCAGATTCTGCCGGGTTTCGTCACGGCCCTGCCATCACGCGCCAACCCAGGGTGTTCCAGTGACCAGTCGCAGAAGGTCCGCGTACACGCCGGGATCCGCTGCCTGGCGGCGGGACTGCCGGTGCGGGCAGGTATGGTGGTGCCCAAGCTCACAAGACTCACAGATACAACAAGACTCACAAGACTCACACACACTCACAAAGGATCCACCATGGAGAACCCATTCCGGCCTTCAGCCGGAGCGACACCACCCGAGATCATCGGCCGTGCCGGCCTTCTCGACGAGTTCGCCTACGGCCTACGCCTGGGATCCGGGGCGCCGGGGCTCCTCACCATTTTCACCGGTGCCCGTGGCATCGGCAAGACCGTCATGCTTGGTGCCGCCCATGACCTGGCTCGTGAGAACGGATGGGCAGTGATCTCCGAGACGGCCACCGGTGGCTTCATGGGCAGGATCGGTGAATCCATGCGCCAACTGGCCGAAGAACTCGGCAACGGGCCGCAAGGACGCAAGATCATAGGGGTCTCCGCGGCCGGCTTCAGCCTCACGACCGAGCTCCCGCCCGAACGCCAGGTCGCCTGGCGCAACCTCGCCGAAGAAGTCCTCCGGCTCCTCCAGAGCCGTGGCACCGGCCTGGTCATCACCGTGGACGAAATCCACGCCGCTGACCGTGCTGAACTGGCTCAGCTAGCCGCCAGTGTCCAGCACCTGATCCAGGACCGCCTCCCCATCGGGCTGGTCTTCGCTGGCCTACCGGCTGCAGTGTCGGACCTACTCAACAAAGGCGTGGCGACGTTCCTCCGCCGCGCCGACAAGATCGATCTGCATGCCGCCACGGTCAGGGACGTGGAGGCGTCATTCGCCGAGACGTTCGCGGCAGCGGCATTCAACATCTCACCAGCACTCGTCCGGCAAGCCTCCGAAGCCACTGGAGGATACCCATTCCTCATCCAGCTGGTCGGCTACTTCCTCTGGCGGGAAGCCGAAAAAAACCAGGGCACCCTCGACAAGGACGCTGTCGGCCGGGCCATTGATGCCGCACACCGACGCAACGCACGCACCGTGATCGAAGCTGCTCTCTCCACCACCTCACCCAAAGACATGGACTTCTTGCACGCCATGGCCACAGACACAGGTCCATCGTCTACCGGCGACATCGGGCAACGGATAGGTGCCAAGACAAACCTTGTCGCCAACTACCGGACACGGCTCCTGGCCGCCGGCCTCATTGAATCGGCCGGATACGGCAAAGTCGACTTCGCCATCCCCGGCCTACGCCGCTATCTCAGTTCCAAGCCCACGGACTAAGCCACCCACCGAGCCTCACAACGCGTCCGCAAGACGGCGACCCACCGGCTATCCGCCGGCGGCAAAGGACCGGGCGGCCGCGATAATTTTCGGGCCGGCTGCGTCGAGCGGCTCAGCACGCAGCAGCGTAGCGGGCGACTGATCACCCAACTCCGGGTTCATGCCCTGGAACCACGCCTGGACTACCTTCGCGCTCTCCCGTTCAATAAGAATGCCGGCCACGTAATAAGAGGTACGAAGCCGCTGGACGACGTCCGCGCCAGGTGCACGCGAACCGTCCGCCCATTCACGGACGGAGCGTGTGTTCGACACCCGGCCCAGGTAGGCGACGAGCTGGGCGCCGAGGATCTCACGCAGACCCGTGACGATCCCGCCCGTGTCCAGCCGCACAGAATCCTCGTAAGCACGGTGACCTGATGGCGAGGCGGAGGCAGAAGTACTCATGCCCACCAGTCTTCCGTGTCACGGGCTCGGCAGCAAGAATCATTACTGTTTTCACTGCCAATATCACAGGCTATATAACACCCAATATGACCGATAATGGTTATAATGTCAGATTTGAAGTGCATCTATTGCAGAATGTGCTGAGTAGAGCTCCCCTGATAACGGCTTTGGCGAAAGTCGAAGACAGCGCGAACTCCCACGATTCACACTGGGATGCGGCGAGTTCGGCCGGCGTTTGGCAGCCCCCACGGGTCAGTCGTTGCGTATGTTTACGCCCGTCCTGCGAAGTCGCTCTTGCCCTGGGCGATTCTGCCGTCTAATGTGAGTGAGTGCTCACATCACTTATCGAAACGGATACGTCCGCAGCCTCCATCACCACTGACGGCCTGCTGCGCCAGTTCGGCGGCCTGACTGCACTTGACCGGGTCACCGTGACTCTTCCCCGGGGCGGTGTGGTCGGCCTCCTCGGCCCCAACGGATCCGGCAAGTCGACTCTGATCCGCATCCTGCTTGGGCTCATTCCTCCCACGTCGGGCCAGGCCACCGTGCTCGGCCACCCGACCACGAAACCGGCCCGCTACGCGGGCGACGTCGGAGCGCTCATCGAGGCACCGTCGTTCGTTCCGGGGCTCTCGGCTCGCAAGAATCTCCTGTCGCTGGCTCGTCTGCGCGGCTTGCCCGCGACACGGGTCGCCGAGGTCATTCGCATCGTGGGTCTCGAGGGTCGGGAAAACGAATCCGTTCGCCGCTTCTCACTCGGGATGAGGCAGCGGCTCGGCATCGCCGCGGCGCTGCTGCCTGACCCCGCCCTGCTGATCCTCGATGAGCCCACCAACGGCCTGGACCCGGCTGGGATCGTGGAGATTCGGCAGTTGCTCAAGACTCTGGCGGCTGAGGGACGCACGGTGGTGGTCTCATCCCATCTGCTCGCCGAGATCCAGGCGGCATGCGATTATCTCGTCATCATCCGTTTCGGCGAGCTGATGTTCTCGGGACCGATGGGCGAGCTGCTCGACAAGGCCGGCGCGCGCATCGAGGTTGCCCCGGAGCATCCCGCTGATGTCGACCGGCTGCGCGTTGCTCTCGCCGCGGCGGGGTGGTCGCTCGAGGAGGGCTCTCTCGTCGTGCACGGCTCCGCCGCCGACGCGGCGGCGCTCAATCGCGCTGCACACGAGGCCGGCATCACGCTCAGCCGGCTGACCCCGATCGACGAATCCCTCGAGGACGTGTTTCTCGAGATGACGGCGGCACCGACCCGCAACCCAGTAGCCGCCTCTCAGGGCGCCCGAAAGAAAGCTGCCACCAATGCGTGAGCTACGAAGCGAACTCACCCGCCTCAACCGACGGGGAATCTGGCTCGGGTGGCTGGGCCTCATGGCGGTCTTCGCTGTGCTGATCAACACGGTGATCTACACAATCGCAGCGAACGGGTCTGCACCTCCCGGCGGAGGTCCGGGAGTCACTTTCCCTAGCGTGGCGACTCTGGAGAGTTCATCGGGAATCGTCGCGGGAGTCTCCTCGGCGGCCAGCATGTTCGGAGTGATCACGCTGTCGTTCTGGGCCATTGCAACGGCCTCGGACTACAGCACGGGCCTCATCCGTCTGCTTGCCGCCGCCCAGCCACACCGCTGGAGGCTGCTGCTCGGAAAGATCGTCGCCCTGCTGATCTGGACGGCCCTGGCAACGACGGTGGCGGTAGTCGTCAACCTGGCGGCAGCGCTCCCCTCGGCGGAAGCCGCGGGAATCTCGACTGAACTCTGGATGGATGACCTGGCCAGCGAGATCGCGCGCGCCTGGTTGACTTCGTTCAGCGCCAGCGTGGTCTGGGGAATCATCGGACTCGTGCTCGCCCTGCTGAGCCGTTCCTCGGCGATCGCCATTTCGGTGGGGGTCGGGTGGGTTCTCCTCATCGAGACGATCATCAAGACCGCGTCGAGTGAAGCCGGCCAGTGGCTGCCCGGAATGACTCTCACCGCACTGGCTCAGGGTGGAACCGATGACCTGTCTTTTGCGGGCGCCGTTCTGATCGGCTGCATCTACGCGGCCGTCGGCCTCATCATCGGGCTTGTGATCTTCATTCGCAGACCGATAACCGAATAGTCCGATTGGATAGACCTATGAACGCCCGCGGAGACACCACCCGAAAACGCCTCATCGACGCGACCACGGCCCTCGTTCGAGAGGTCGGCTACGCCAACGTCCGGACTCGCTCGATAGCGGTGGCGGCGGGTGTCGCCGAGGGCACCCTCTATCGGCACTTCGCCGACAAGCGGTCACTCTTCTACGCCGCGGTGCTGGACCGCAACGCACCCATCGTCGCAGCAACGGCGACGCTACCCTCCCTGGCCGGACGGGGCACAGTGCTCGAAAACCTACTCGAAGTCATTCGAAAACTTGCCCAGCTTCAGGAGGACTTGCTGCCGCTGGAGCAGGCGATGATCGCCGACCCGACCCTCGCACCGCTCCGCGGAGAACGGGTACAGATGCCACTGGAGGGGCCGCCGCACGATATCGCCCGCTATCTCGCCGCGGAGCAGTCCCTCGGCCGGGTTCGCGCCGAGTGTGACCCTACACTCGCCGCGATCTCGCTGCTGGCGATGCTGTTCGGCCTGGCCGTTCATCCACTATTGGGCAACGATCTCGCGAAATCGGAGCTCCTCGGCGCTTCCGTCAGTTACTTTGTAGACGGAGTCGGCGCCTCGGCCACACAACCCAAACTCCTCGCGTAAAAGTCGACGTGTACTGGGCCATGCAACGTCCAGCTTGGTGCCTGCGACAGCCGCGGACCTCTTTCACCATTGCCTTTACCGTTTGCCATCCTCGCGAGTGCGCTGCCCCATCTGACCAACTAGATTCCAATTCGGGCCAAGCACAAGCATTAGGTGATGGACTTTAGACCGGCCAGGCGGAGGACGGCAGCTAGCCCTTCGGACGTCCCGGGCCAGTGTCGTTGGACTGCGTCACTGCCTGCCCGGCGAGTCGCGAAACGGAGAGCGAGCGCGACCACGATGGTGTCGTCCGCGTAGCCGAGAACCGGTATGAAATCAAGGATCAGGTCAATGGGCGACAGCAGGTAGACCAAGAGAACGCCAGCCAGATACGAACACCAATCGACACGGATCGATCACAAGTCAGGCGTTTGAGAAGGGTTACGTCCCCGTGAGTGGTGTGATTTCCCGCTCTTGAGTGTTGCTTCGTCAACGTGAAGAGCCACCGTGGGATGGTCAGTGAGTACCGACTAAAGCAACTCACAAAGGACACCACACGATGGCTCTAGATCAGTCTGCCCTGCTTGACCTGCTGGGAGAACTCAAACTCACCTATGTCACCGACCGAATCCGCGTCGCGACCGAAACTCTCTACCAAGAACTGATCGATGCGGAGGCGACCGCGTTCATCGGCGCCGCCCCGTTCGAACGCTCCGGCGACCGCACCACCCACCGCAACGGCACCCGGCCGCGGACGTTGACGACGACGGCCGGGGACCTCGACCTGAAGATCCCGAAGCTGCGCGCCGGCTCCTTCTTCCCGGCGCTTTTGGAGCGGCGCCGCCGGGTCGACCAGGCGTTGTTCGCTGTCGTGATGGAGGCCTACGTTCACGGTGTATCGACCCGGAAGGTCGACGACCTCGTCAAAGCGCTCGGGGCTGACACCGGGATCTCCAAATCGGAGGTGTCCCGGATCTGCGCAGGCCTGGACGCTGAGGTGGCCGAGTTCCGCGACCGCACCCTCTCCGCGCAAGACTTCCCCTACGTGTTCCTCGACGCGACCTACTGCAAGGCCCGCGTCGGCCACCGGATCGTGTCCCAGGCCATCGTCGTCGCGGTCGGCGTCGCGGCCGACGGACGCCGTGAAGTCCTCGGTTTCGACGTTGGTGACAGCGAGAACGAGGGCTTCTGGACCAGCTTCCGGCGGTCGTTGAAGACTCGCGGCCTCGACGGGGTCAAGCTGGTCATGTCTGACGCGCACACCGGCCTGAAGAAGGCCATCGGGACCGTGTTCCAGGGCGCCGGCTGGCAGCGCTGCCGGGTTCACTTCATGCGCAACGTCCTCGCCGTGGTGCCGAAGGGATCGCAGGACATGGTCGCCTCGATCATCCGCACCATCTTCGCCCAGCCCGACCGCGAGCACATCGAGAAACAGTTCCGCGAGGTGACCACGATGCTCTCCCGCTCGCACCCGAAGGTCGCCGCGATGCTCGTCGACGCGCAACCCGACCTCCTCGCCTTCGCCGGGTTTCCGAGGCGGCACTGGCGCCAGATCTGGTCCACGAACCCGCTCGAACGGGTGAACAAGGAGATCAAACGCCGCACCGACGTCGTCGGCGTGTTCCCCAACGCCGCGGCCCTGCTGCGCCTGGCCGGATCGGTGTTGATCGAGCAGCACGACGAGTGGGAAGCCGGCGAACGCCGTTACTTCTCCGAAGCCTCGATGCTCGAGCTGGCCACCATGAACAACCCCATCGAGGTCCTCGACGAGGCGGTGATACTCCCCGAACTCGCCGCCGCCTAAACTAGAACAGCTGACCCGCACGGTGTCGAGAAACTCCACCACTCAGCGGGACGTGACCTTTGAGAAGCCGGGCGACGTCAGGTGCAAGGCGAAGAAGGCCACGAAGCGAAGCGCCGCCAGGATGCCGGCGCTGCTCGATCCAGAGGAGCAGGACAAGGGCCAGCCAGAGCACGAGCAACCCCCCGAGCACGCCAAGATCGATTCCCCACCAGGACGTCATGACTTGCGTCCACAAAAATCGAGTCTCCACTCGTCGAGCAACATCGAGCGAACGTTGGACGTAATGCTCTGATTCTTGCAGTGGAGACGTCCAACGCACCCTCGCGCCGCACGCTCACCCCACCCAGACCTGGTTCAGTGCCCCGGTGTCCCACGTCCGTTTTACGGCGTCGACCGGGTACGCGTCAGTGTGGTCGATGATCGTGGTCGTCTTCCATTTCTTCGGGCAGATGCCTGCTAACCCGAGGCGTTTCATGGTCGTGGTCACGGTGTTGCGGGAGATGATCTCGCCATCCGCGCGGAGGTCGGCGAGGACCCGGCGGCCCCGTAGACCTCGTCGGAATCGCCGTGGAAGAAGGCGACTTTCTGCTCGATGTGCACCCGCCGGATCGACGCCGGCGATGGTACCCGGTCGATCCAGGCGTAGAACCCCGAACGGGACACCTCGAGGAGACGTGCCATGCGGGTGATAGTGAAGTTGCTCTTCTCTGCCAGCATCAGTTCGAACGCTTTCCATTCGTATCCGATGCTTCCTGGGCGAAGAAGATGGACGCTTTTCCTTGAAACGCCCTGTCCATCTTCAGGTCCGCGTTTTCTTTCCGAAGCCGCTGCAGCTCAGCCCTTTCAGACACCGTCACCTCAGCTCGCCCGGTCTCGTTTCGAGCCTTGAACGCGGTCACCCAGCGGCCCAGAGTGGCCTCGTTGACTCCGAGCTCGCGGGCAACGGTCGCGACCGCTCTGCCGGTAGTGATGTCCAGCTTTACAGCCTCGTCTTTGTACTCAGGGGTGAAGTCCCGACGTGATCTTGCCATAGTGAACATTCTCTCTTGTGAGGTGTCCACTCAACGGGGTCAGGGCCAATCGTTACGGCCGCAGGGGCCTGGAGGCCGATAGTGTGGAACGGGGTCGCAGCACAACCGACCGCCCGGCTCGCCCATTGCTCGGCAACGGTGTGGGCGTCCGGGGGATCCTCGCTCAACTGGTCGAAGGCGAGCAACACTGATCCGACAATGGGGGGCGCGCCGGCGATAGAGACCGCGATGCCCGTTAGCGCTGGGGTTGCAAGTATGCGATGCATGAGGATCGCGTTGCCGGACTGGAGCAAGCCTCCCCCGAGGAGCACAGGAACCTCGGCGGGGGGGCTGCCAAGACGACGGAGAGCTGTCTCGATGAAAGCTGCTACCTCGTCAGCCAGCCGATGGACGATCGCGATGGCAGCGTCGTCGCCGTCCAGGGCGGCGGCGAAGGCGACCGGCGCGAGTTCGACAAGTTTGCTCCTTGGCATTTCCTGGAGCTGCACGGCCTCGGCGACCTGGAGCGGCCGCTCAAACGCGAAGTGTCGAGGCACTCGCTCAGACAGAAGAGTCGCGGGACCGCGACCATCCTCGGCGCGGCAAGCCACTGCGAGGGCCTCTTCGCCGACATCCTGTCCTCCGCCCCAGTCTCCGCTGATCCTGCCCATCGAGTGGAACCGCACCGAGCGGTCGCCATCGACGGCGACGCAATTGATCCCGGCGCCCGCGACGACGGCGATCCCCTTGCCCGAGGGCGATCCGGTGCGGAGCAGAGCAAAGGTGTCGTTAAGGACCACAGCGCGCTCGGACACCCCGGCCTCGCGTACGAGCCGACTCATCCGTTCCTCCTCGACTGGAAGGTCAAGGCCGGCCATTGCGAAGGCCGCCGCCGCAAAGTCCACCCGAATCCCCACTGCGTCGTCAACGAGTTGAAGTAGCGCCTCAAGTTGGAGGGCCGGGTCGACCGGAAGCCCACATAATCCGGGGCCTTCTGTCGATCCGACCAGGCGACCGGCACGGTCAGTGACCGCAACATGCGTTTTCGAGTTTCCAACATCGATACCGAGGACGAGGCGACTCGGGTCTATGGGTCCAGAACGAGCCATTGTCGTTGTTCAGTGCTCGTGCACGAGTATGTCGACGGCGTCTGAGAACTGAGGCAGGTACGCAGCGCTAGCCTCAAGCAGGCGCGGTACAAGCTCTTCGACGATCGTCCACTGACCGATCAGCGGATGCGCGAGCAGTGCCCGGCGGACGTCGTCGATTTCACCGGAACGAGCCGCCTTTTCAGCAATGCGCTCGTAGGCGCTCACGTGCTGGATCGGTCCCAGCATGAGCGGCGGCACGGACTCCTGGGGCATTGGGAAGATTCCGGACGAGCTGACTCGGCAGCGTGTCTCGATCACGTCGTCATCGGCGAGGCCCGGGATTATTCCGTCGTTGTGCACGTTGAGTACGTGCACCGTCTCCTTCTCCGAGTAGAGGGATGCGAGCAGATCGACGGCGGCTTCGCTGTAGAAGCTGCCGCCGCGCTCGGTGAGCTGGGCTGGCTTCTCCGTGAGCAACGGCGAGCGGTACTCCTGGAGTAGTTGGCGCTCGAGCTCCGAGACGACTTGTGAGCGCGGGGTCTCGTGGTGCAGTCGCTCGAGCACCTCATCGTGGGTGTAGTAGTACTGCAGGTAGGACGAAGGGATTGCTCCGAGCAGGGTGATGAGATCCTGCGGGAATGGTGCCCGCTTCAATACCTCCGGCTGGAAATCGCGCAGGATGCGGGGCAGGACGTCCACGCCGTCGACCAGGATGCGGCGGGTCCAGGAGAAGTGGTTGAGGCCGACCGGGTCAACTTCAACGCGTGCTGCTTCAACACCCAGAAGGGCTGCAGCCCAACGCTGGATACCGATCGCGTAGTTACAGAGACCGACCGCACGGTGGCCGGCGTTGAGCAGCGCGCGGGTGACAATGCCGACTGGGTTGGTGAAATCGATGATCCACGCATCCGGTTTTGCCAGGCGCCTCACGTCGTTCGCGATGTCGAGCACGACGGGAACAGTGCGCAGCGCCTTGGCAAGGCCGCCGGCCCCGGTTGTCTCCTGGCCGATGCACCCGCACGTCAAAGGGAACGTCTCGTCGCCAAGGCGGGCCGTTTGCCCGCCGATCCGGAGCTGAATGAGTACGGCGTCCGCGCCGGTCACGGCGGCCTGGCGGTCCGTGGTCAGGGTAACCCGGGTCAGTGAACCTTGGTGGGCGAGCATCCGCTTGGCGAAGTTGCCGACGATGTCAAGGCGCTCGGCGTCGATGTCCATGAGCACGAGTTCGTCGACTTGCAGGCGGTGCTGCTGGGCGACGAGACCCGAGACGAGTTCCGGCGTGTAGGTGGAACCTCCGCCGATGACGGTGACCTTCATGATTGTTACTCCTTGTTGTTGTGAACTATTCCTTGACGCCCGAGAGCGCAATACCCTGCACGAACGACTTCTGGGCGAAGAAGAACAGGATGAGCACGGGCAGGACGAAGAGCAGCGTGGCTGCCATCGCCAGGTTCCATTGCACGGCGTGCACAGATCGGAACTGTGAGAGGGCAATGGAAAGCGTGTACCAGTCCGGATTCGACCCGAGGTACAGCAACGGGTTGAAGAAATCGTTCCAGGTGTAAAAAAAGACGAACAGGCCGGCTGCTGCGATCGCGGGCTTCACCATGGGGATGAAGACGGACCACAGTATCCTCAACTCGCTCGCGCCATCGAGCCGCGCAGCATCTATGTAGCCCTGCGGGACCGACACGAAGAATTGCCGGAGAAGGAAGATGGTGAACGCGTCGCCGAACAGTGCCGGGATGATCAGCGGAAGGGGCGTGCCCGTCCAGCCCAGATTCGCGTAGGCCGTGTAGAGCGGAACGACCGTGACCTGCGGGGGGAGCATCATCGCCGCGATGAACACCATGAAGAGAGCGTTTCGCCCGCGAAACCGAAACTTTGATAGCGCGTAAGCAACCGGAATGCTGCTGATCAGTGATAGCACCGTGAACAGGACGGCAATCGTCACGGTATTGGCGAAGTAGCGCAAGAGTGGCACGGCTTCGAAGATCTGAGCGAAGTTCGACCACTCGATCGGGTTCGGCCAGAGCTTGCTCGTGAGCGCCTGATCATTCGTCATGAGCGAGGTGGTGATGATGAAGACGAGCGGTGCGAGGAAGACGACGAGCACCGCGATCAGGATGGAGTGCCGGGCGACGGCGCCGAGGAAGTCGCCACGGTTTCTGCGTCGCCCTCCAACGGAGGGCCATGCCGCACTTCGGATGGGCGCAGTACCCGACGCCAGTCGGGGTTTCTCAAGAGTGTTTCTGGTCATGGCGTCAGTTCCCTTCCGCATGGACTTGATTGCGTGTTGCACGCACGAGCACCAACGTCACCAGCAGAGTGGCCACGAAAAGGACAATGGACAGTGCGGACGCATAGCCCATGTTGAAGTAGCGGAAACCCTGTTGGTAGAGAACCTCGGTGAAGAACAGCATCGAGTTCTGCGGATAGCCGAGATTGTTTGCCACGATTCCGGAGCCGTTGCCGACGATTGTGCTCACCACATACGGCTGCGTGAACAGCTGCAGACTCTGAATGATGCCGATGATGGTGGAGAACAGCAGCACCGGCGAGATCGACGGCAGGGTTATGTACCAGAACCGGCGACTTCCGTTGGCTCCGTCGATCTGTGCGGCTTCTTGAAGCTCGACCGGCACCTCAAGGGTGGCGGCTAGCAGGATCACGATCGTGTTGCCGACACCCCAGATTGTGAGCATCAGCAGGGCCGTCTTCGACCATTCCGGACTGTTGAACCACAGTGGCTGTGGCAATCCCAGGGCACGAAGGATCGTGTTGACGGGTCCGGTTCCCGGGTTCAATACAAAGGTGAAGGCCAGGGTGGCGGCGACCGGGGGAAGCAGTGTGGGCAGGTAGAACAGGGTCCGATAGATGCCAGCCCCTGACCTGATCCGTGCCAGAACGGATGCGATTCCGAGCGCGAATAGGAGTTGAAGCGGAACCGCGACGACGCAGAACGCGAGCGTGTTGCCCAGAGCGGTGCCGATCTGAGGGTCGCCCCCGACCATGTACTCGTAGTTCGCCAAACCTGCCCACTGTGGGGGGTTGATCATGTCGAAGCGAGTGAATGAGAAATACAGATTCGCCAGCAACGGGTAAATGAGGAAGACCAGTAGGCCGATGAGGCCGGGGCTCAAAAAGGCCAAAATCATCATTCGAGAACGGCGGCGCTGTTTGCGGCGCAGGACCTCCCGCTCCGCTGGCCGGGCCACGTGACCCTGTGGGTCACCTACGAGCGTGGTCACGGAGCGTTACCTCCCGCTGCCTGCTCGATCTGGCTATCGATCTGCTTGGCCACCGACTCGAGGCTTCTGTCCTTGCCCGCCTGCCGGCCCTGCGCAAAGTTCGTCAACAGTTCGTGGGGAGCTGAACCGGCCGGAGTGCCCGGCACGGACCACGTGTTCGGGTTGGCCGCGATATCAAGGAATGTGTTGAATTGATCGATGGTGCGGATCGATGGATCCGCTAGCGCCGTCGTGGTCGTCGGCACATTTCGCAGATTCAAGGTCAAGTCGACCAGGTTGCCGGTGTCGGTCGAGAGGTACTTGGCCAGCAGCCAGGCCGCGTCGCCATTTTTCGAACCTTTGGGGATGCCGACGGTCGTTCCACTGATCAGTCCGCTTCCGTATTCAGAGGCGGTGACATCCGGTAGCGGTGCGGTCTTGTACTGGAGGTCAGGTGCCTGATCCGCTACGAATGCAACACGCCACTCACCGTCGACAGCCATCGCAAGTTTTCCTTGCTGGAACGGGTTTTCGGCCGAGAACTCCGCACCGACACCGGCGACGTATTTCTGCAGGTTGTCATAGCCGTACCAGTCGATGAGATCTTTCTGCCACTCGAACATTGCTGCCCACTGAGGATCGGATGCCATCGCGGCCTTGTTCTTCTCGTACCACGTCAGGTTCCAGCCGGGGGTGAAGGTGGCGACGTTGTTCTCGAAGAAATCGAGGAACGGGATGAATCCAGCGACTTTGATGGTGCCGTCCGCATCTCGAACGGTGAGCTTCTTGGCGTAGTCGGCCAGCTCGTCCCAGGTCTTGGGCGGCTCGGTGAGGCCCGCCGCCGCGAACAGATCGGAATTGTAGTAGAGGCCGTATACGTCGGCAAGCACGGGCAGTGCGCACTGCTTGCCCTCGAAGGAGGTGTAGTTGTTGGTCGCGGGCAGGATCGTGTCCATCTCAGTCTTCGAGCTCGCGATGCGCGACTGAAGGTCCTGGAAGGTGCCCGTCGAGCAGTAGCTGGCAACGGATTGACTGTTCGGGGAAAGCGCGACGTCGGGGGCCTTCCCTCCGCGAACGGCCTGAAGCAGGTTGTCGTCACTTTGACCACCGGTGTGCTTGACCGTGATCCACGGGTACTTCTTCTGGAAGTCGACCAGGCGTCTGTCGACGACATCCTTTTCGCGGTTGGTGAAAACGCTCCACATCGACAGTGTGGTCGGGGTCTTGTCGGCTTCGCCCCCGGTGCCGCCACTACCGCTTGACGGATCTGCGGAGCATCCGCTCAGTAAGAGGGCCACCGACATGATGCCGGCAACGGCGAGACGGGTTGTACGCATGAGAACTCCATTGTTAGATGCTGCGGATGAGGCATGAGCTGTACACAAACGGGTTAGACAGGCTGGGGAATTCTTAAGCCGGAATCAGCCGCGGCATCGATTTGAATACTGGCATTTGGGTGGTCGTAGATGAACGTCGCCGGCCATTGGCTGTCGAAGGCACCAGCTTCGATGAGGCGCTTCACGGCCGGGCCCTTCGATGTGCCGTGCGCGAGCATTAGGAGACGCCGCGCGTCGGCCAGGGTAGCGATGCCGACGGTGATTCCGTGGGTGGGTACCTGTTCGAGCGAAGTGAATTCGGGGAAAGTCTTCAGGTTGTCCGTGCGGGTGGTCGTTGCGAGGGGGATGATCCGCGTGCGGCTGTCTACTGCTGTGCCGGGCGGGTTGAAGGCGACGTGGCAGTCGCTGGCACCTACGGCGACGAAGAAGAGGTCAATCCCGCCGGCTTCGAATATCCGACGGTCATAAGCGCTCGGGTCTACAGGGTCCGGAGACCACAACTGCGATTCCGGAATCCCCGGCATTCCGGCAACCGCGGAATTGAGCCCGGTCCGCAATTTCTCGCCGAAGCGCCGGCAACTGAAGTGGGCGGTGGAAGGCGGAGCTGCCCAACCGCCATGTCCGTTGGCGAGCACGTAGTCGTCCATCATGACGATGGTGAGTCTGTCGAGGGCGATGGGCCTCGCGCGAAGTTCCTTCTCGATCACTTCGAACACCGGTACGAGAGTGCGCCCCGCAGGAACGCCGATCAGAAATCGGCGGTTCTCTTCGTTCGCCGCGATCAAACCGGAGAGGGTCTCGGCGGCCACCGCCTCTGCTAGATCCTCGAGGGTCGTGTTCACAGTGAGATTCAGGTGCACGTCTTGGTTCTCTTTTCTTCTGGGTACTTCGCCAGCATAGGTGGGCGGAGCTACCTCGGAGACCAGAATGGACCAGAACAGACCAAACAACTAAATTGGTCGCTAAGATCGTTGGATGCCCGTCGAATCGACCTCCAGATCCACCGTCACCAGCACGGCCGAGCGCATCGAGAAGATGATCCGCGAAGGCGACTTCAACTCCATCGGCAGGTTGCCCGGTGAGCGCGATTTGGTGCAGCGGCTTCATGTCAGTCGCACGACGCTACGGAGCGCGCTCGCCCTCCTCGCAAATCAGGGCGTCGTTAGTTCGACGCCGCAATCCGGATGGTTCGTTACGGAGGCACCCCTCGGCGAACCCCCCAGGACGCTGATTAGCTTCACCGAGATGGCGCGACGTCGTGGAGTGATCGCCGCCTCGCGCGTGCTTTATCGCGCGGTCCGTGAAGCCACACTCGACGAAGCGCAGGCGCTGATGGCGGCGCCGCTAAGCCTCGTGCTTGACGTGGAACGGCTGCGCTCCCTGCGATCCACCCCGATCTGTATCGACCATTCCATCGTGCTTCTGTCCAAGACGCCTGGGCTCGAGCAGATCGAGCTTGAGAACAGATCGCTATATGAGGAAATGCAAGAGCTCGGCACCCGTCCGGCTCGATCAGACTTCGTCATAGAGGCCGTCGGCGCAGACGACCGCGAAGCTGCTTTGCTCGAAGTGACTGTAGGCAGCCCGCTACTGCTCGGGACCGAGACCTGCTTCGACTCAGTCGGCACCGCGCTCCTGATCGGCACTACCCGCTACCGCGCGAACGCATACCGCTACTATTCGACAATGGTGCGGCCGTAACGATTTAAGAGCTTCCACCTTTCGCCCTTGGACCTCCACAAAGGGGCACCATCTTGATTCGTCGCCGTGCCAATCTTTCAACGGACGTCGATCTAGACAGCTGGCCACGAGAGCCTGCAGCTAGCCCGTGGAGCGCAGAGATCTAACTCGCCGCTTAACCCGTGTCCACTCACCGGGGTCAAGGCCAATCCGTCGAGTCAGCCGAAGGTCAGTGCAGTCATACGGTTGGGATTGGAGCCGGGAGCTCCAAGCACAGCCCCACCGAATCGAACCGTTGGGACTTCTCCCCAATTGCGGCAGAGGCCAGGAAGATCATGGCTTCTTGGATGGGTTATCCCCCTCGCAGTCGGCGCGATCCTCGTGGCCGTTGCCAACATCGGCGGCGGTTCGCCGAGCCATGAGCCGTCTCGAGCTGGTATCTCGGACTACAACGGCGGCAGCACTTTGCCGGACAACGAGTCCTCAGGGCAATCCGGGAATTCAGTCCACGGCGGCGGGCCGCCGGACAGCGGCGAGAGTAGGCAGATGGGCGTTGACGGGGCCGGGTAGAGCAGGGGCCGAGGAGACAGTACGGGTTGCAGGGGCGTTGCCGATAACGAATGAAAAAAGCCCCGGTTGTATCGCCTGGGGAAAGACGAGTATGAGCGTCGGGGCCACTCGTCTCTTCTTTGGCACATCGTAGAGTTCGCGGGTTGGTACGAGTTTCCAGAGGCAGATCTCGGACCGCTCTGCATGAATCGTCGTGATGTGACTTGCCCGCTGAGCAGCGATGGTTTCGTGATGTGTCAGTGACGGTGCGTTCGACGCTCGTACCCGGGAGCCCCGCGATTGAGCGATCAGACGGTTACGGGATCGGATTGAAATCGCAGCACTTATGAACGGCTGCCGCTGAGGCCCTGCCGCCGATAACCGGCGGGGCTAACACACTGACTTCCCAGGAGCCCGCGCGGAGTCGCCACTTGTCCGGTGGTGCAACGCAATTCAGGCGACCGGAAAAAGCCTGTATTAATTTGTCGCGGCTCCCTCCCTAATGTGGACACCAGAAAGCAAGCACGGCAACCACGCACAGCAATCAACAGGAGATGCAATGCCGGATACATGGCTCGGCCTCGAAGGAAAAGTCGTCATCGTCACGGGCGGCGCATCCGGGATCGGCAAGAACATCAGCCGCGAACTCGCCCGGGTCGGAGCGAAGGTCGCAGTCAGTGACCTCAGAGTCGAAACGGGCACAGACCCGGAAACGGGTATCTTCAACGTGACGTGCGACATCACGAATGCGGCGAGCGTGTCTGACATGGTCCATTCGGTCGTTACGGAATTCGGCCATCTCGATGCATTGGTCAATAACGCCGGCATCAACCTGCCGCGGCTCCTGGTCGATGCCAAAGAAGAACGTCCTGACTACGAGCTGAATGAGCAGGACTTCGACCTCATGTTCGGTGTGAACGTGAAGGGCGCCTTCCTCTCCACCCAGGCCGCAACGAAGGCCCTGCTGAAAAACGGTGGAGGTACGATCGTGAACATCACCTCCGAAGCTGGCATGGAGGGTTCAACCGGCCAGAGCTGCTATTCCGCCACGAAGAGCGCTCTCAACGGATTCACCAGGTCGTGGGCGAAGGAACTCGGCGCGCAGAACATCAGGGTTGTCGGCGTTGCTCCCGGAATTAATGAACCGACCGGGCTGACCTCTCCGGTTTACAACAACGCACTCGCTTACACCCGTGGAGTGAAGCCCGAGCAGCTCGCAACCGACTATTCCAAAGTCATTCCATTGGGACGGCCCGGAAAACTGAGTGATATCGCCAACCTCGTTGTGTACCTGGTCTCCGAACGGGCCTCCTACATCACCGGCACCACAATCAACATCAGCGGAGGAAAGTCCAGAGGCTAACCCCCTTTGGGCGGAAGGTCACCGTGGACAACCGTCGCAAGCTCAGCAGGCCCGCACAAATCATCCGATACCTGGAAACCCGGCTCTCGGCGTCGAACGAGGCACTCGCGCTTCATTTCGGCGTCGGGCCGAAGACGATCACGAACGATATCCGGGATCTCAACCGGCTGATGTCAGCATCGGGCACGATCGAGATGGAAAGCGGTCGCTATCGCCTCTTCATCAGTGACCCGGAGTCGTTCAACCAGGTGCGGAACACCATCTGCGAGCGGATTGATTCCTTCAATCTTGCGACCAACCGATACGGGTACATTTTTCGTCGCCTGATTGGTCAGGCAGCACCGACCCTCATCGATGATCTCGTCGAAGAGATGAGCATCGGGCGAAGCACGGTCGTCGCGGACCTGAGCCGGCTCAAGAAAGAGCTTTCGCCCTACGCGTTGAGGATCACCGGCATCCCGAATGTCGGCATCGAACTCGTCGGGGATGAGCTCCAGATTCGGCTCTTCGTGCTTGAGAACATGTTCGAAGCGGTCTACTCCGACTACCCGTTGGACGACGACTTCGTGGAGATCATCGAGGATGCCGCTGAGGAGTACCACCTCGACGCGGTGACGACGGAATCCTTCACACGCTGGTTCACCGTGATGATCGACCGGGTGCTCACCGATCACGCACTGGTCGGAATGCCGGGTAAATACCTGAGCCTGAAGAACACGTCGGCGTTCGGGCTTGCCGACACGGTCATCAATGCCATCGGGCGTCGGATCCAGATTTCCATCCCCGCAGAGGAATCGATTTTCCTTGCACTCCCGATCGTCGGGATGCGGACCCCTTCGCACGAGCTGGGTCGAGAGCAGTTCCCCGCCAGTTCAGAAAACACGGAACTGGTGCAGAAGATTCTCGACGAGATCAAGTCGGAAATGGATCTGCACGTTCCGGCGGATGCCCTCCTGAAGGAGTTCGTCTATCACATCACTTTCATGCAGAACCGGATGCGATACCGCGTCTACGTGAAGGGTCTGTCACTCCACGACATCGAGTCCGAATACCCGGTCGCCTTTCGGATGGCGGAGGTCGCGAAGCGGGTTATCGAGCGGGAGACCGAGTTGACGGTGATCGAGGACGAGCTGGGCTTCATCGCTTCGTACTTCCAGGTCTTCCTCGAGGAGCAACACGCCCAGAGCGAACCCAGCTACCGCGTCGCCATCGTCAGCACGTCGGGGCTTGTCTCCGCCCGCTTGATTCAGACCCAACTGCAGAAAGTCATGTCAGGAAGAACGGAATATCAGATCCTCACCCTGAATGACGCCGACGCGGCCACCCTTGACCGGTTCGATCTCGTGGTCACGACGGCCTGGTCCGAACTGGTCACCACGACCAGCATCATCGAGCTCAGCGAGTTCTTCGACAATCGAGAATTCCTGCGCAAACTCAATCAGCTCCGCTACGACAAGCAGGTCGACATCCCGATTGCTGCCGGGGCCCACAGCCTGCTGGTCTCGATTCTCGACCGCAGTCGATTCTTCATCCTCTCGCCAGATAAGACCTATCTGGAGAACACCCTGGTGATGGTCGATCAACTCAGTGAACAGGGCGCCATTGACAGCGGATTCAAGCAGCGCCTTCTCGTTCGGGAAGCGAAGTCGACCATGGTTCTGGACGAAGGCGTTGCCTTCCCTCACCTGGCGAACGCACTCGGCAGCAAGGTCGTCTTCGCCATGGGTGTCGTGCCAAGGCCCCCCGGGAACAGTGGTGTGCGCGTCATCTTCCTGATGGGCCTCCCGGACAAGTCGGACTACGACGACACCATGCTCGTCAAGATCTACGACGAGATCATCCGGCTTGCCGGCAACCGGTCCGAGATCGACCAGATCTCCCGGATCACGAGTTATAAAGATTTTTTCTTTCACATGGCGAGAACACCCCTACCGTCCTACAACCCTGAGGAACTGAGATGAACTTCTGGCCGATCGTGGTCGCCCTGGGCGTCGCTTACATCCTGCAAATGGGCCTGGCGATCATTCAAATGAAGAGCTTCACCGTCACATACGGCGAGCTGAGACGGAAGGGGAAAGTCGCCATCGGCATCAAGAAAGGCGCCTTCTCTTCCGGAGCCATCGTCATGCACTGCGTCGACGATGCAGGGGACATTCTCGACAGCCGGAGAATCTCCGGGGTCACAGTCTTCTCGAAGTTCCGGGTACTCCCGGGGTTCGAGGGCAAGAACATTCGGTCCACGTCTGCGGATGACTGTCGGCGCCAGCCGAAGAGCGTGCGCAGGGCGACCGAAACCGCACGTGAAAATTACATCACGATCATGGCAGGGGGGACCGTCGCGGAGCCAGAAAGCCCATTGGGCCAACTGACGACGAAGATCACGTCCGTCTTCACAAAAAGAAAGGAGTGAGCTGTGGATATTCTTGGCATTCTCGTGCAAGGCGCACAGCTTTTCATCGGCCTGTTCGAGACCGGCGCAGAGACCTTCATAGGTTGGATGCAGACCATCGTCCCGGTGGTTCTACTGTTGCTCATCGCAATGAACTCGCTGATTCGGCTGGTCGGTGAAGACCGAATCAACACCTTCGCCGGCAAGGCCGGCGGCAACCCGCTCATGCGCTACATGGTTCTGCCCTTCGTGGGGTCGTTCCTGCTGGCCAACCCGATGGTGCACTCGCTCGGGCGATTCCTGCCCGAACGCTACAAGCCCAGCTACTTCGCCAGTGCGGCATTCTTCGCCCACACCAGCAACGGAGTCTTTCCGCACATCAACCCAGGTGAACTTTTCATCTGGCTCGGCATCGCCGCCGGCATCCAGAAGCTCGGCCTCGACGCCGGCCCGTTGGCCATCCGGTACTTGCTCGTCGGCCTCGTGCTCAACTTCCTCAGCGGCTGGGTGACCGACCTCACCACGAAGATCGTGTCGAAGCAGCAGGGCGTGACACTCAGCAAGGTCGTCCGCACGCAGGACCCCGCAACGGTCCACGGCTAAGGAGAAGGATCATGGTCGAATATCACGGAGTGGTGATCAACAAGGGAAGCGGCGGTTTCGGCGGCCCTCTCACCGTCACCCCCACGGAAAAGAAGAACAAGCTCGTCTACATCACGGGTGGCGGTGCGAAGCCTGACATCGTCGATAAGATTGTGGAACTCACCGGCGCGGAACCGGTCAACGGATTCAAGACATCCGTGCCTGATGATGAGACCTTTGCCGTCGTCATCGACTGCGGAGGCACTCTGCGTTGCGGGATCTACCCGAAAAAGCGCATACCGACGATCAACATTATGCCGACGGGTCGCTCTGGCCCTCTAATGCAGTACATTCACGAGGATATTTACGTTTCCGCCGTTGGCCTCCACCAGGTCAGAGGCCTCGTCGCGGTTGGCGCCAACATCGCCGGTTCGCTATCCGCCACATCCGGTGCCGGGGGCGACGACGTGGCCGAGAGGACCTTTAAGTATTCAACCGACAAGAAAATCTCCGAGACTCTCGCCGCACGGCCCAACCAGTCGTTCGTGCAAAAGATCGGGCTTGGTGCCGGCAAGGTAGTCAACACCTTCTACCAGGCTGCCCGCGACGCGGTGCAGACGATGATTCACACGATCATCCCCTTCATGGCCTTCGTCGCCATGCTGATCGGAATCATTCAGGGCTCCGGCTTCGGGAACTGGTTCTCTGGATTCCTGGCACCTCTCGCCGGAAGTGGTCTCGGGCTGATTCTGTTGGGCTTCATCTGCTCCCTGCCATTCCTCTCGCCACTCCTGGGCCCGGGCGGGGTTATCGGGCAGGTCATCGGCACGCTCATCGGTGTGGAGATCGGCAAGGGCAACATCCCGCCGGGGCTCGCACTCCCGGCCCTGTTCGCCATCAACACCCAGAACGCCTGCGACTTCATCCCCGTCGGGCTGGGACTCGCCGAGGCCGAGCCGGAAACCGTGGAGGTGGGCGTTCCTTCGGTTCTGTACTCCCGCTTCATCACCGGCGCGCCCCGCGTCGCGTTGGCCTGGCTGGCCAGCATCGGACTCTACGTCTAAGAGCTCGGCGGTGAGGCCCTCACCTGCGTGAGGGCCTCACCGCCCGGAACTCTTCGGCACCCATCGATGTTCAGCACACATCGACCAACAAACGGAAAGCAGTAGCAATGTCAGTCATCTACACAACCACCGTCGGAGAAATCGGCGACGAAGTCGACTCTTTCCTCAGCGAGGGAATGTTCATCCTCTTCGGCCAGGGCGCCCCCGACACTCTGAAGGACTACTGCTACATCGTCGATGTCAACGCGTCGACCGCAGCGATCGAACCAGGTCAGCATCTGAATCTGGACGATGCCCTGTTTAAGATCACCGCAGTCGGAGAGGTCGCCCGGCAGAACCTGGACGGCCTCGGGCACATCACCGTCGTCTTCAACGGGGCCACTGAGGCTCGCATGCACGGCTCGGTCTACGTTGAAGCCGGTACGCCGCCGAAATTGCATGTCGGCAGCGTCATCACAATCCAGGTCTAGAGTCCCGTGTTCAAGCAACGCGCCACCGTCCGCCTCCCCCACGGAGTCCATTCCGCAATCGCACATCGGTTGCATCACACAGCCAGCAGTTTCAGCAGCAGCGTCTTCCTCCGGTCGGGCGAAGAGATAGCCAGCCTGAGCAGCATCGTCGCGGTAATGGCCTTAGGAATCCAAGTCGGCACCGAAATCGAGATTCTCGCAGATGGCACGGACGAATCCGAAGCTGTCGCCGCAGTCATGGCAATGGTCCAGTCCACCACGGACGCCTGACCCCCCGGCCGTCAGCCTGCGTATTCATCACAACACCGGCGTTCGCCGGGCACCCACAAGGAGAGACCGACAGCGGAATTTGTGGATTCTTCTACGCTGCCAATGCTGGCTTTTGATAACCATAGTGGACGTTATAAGGCCGGCGATATCCCGGCGCGGAGTGCCGGCGTCGGCTGTTGTAAAAGCATGCAATATACCGGATAACGTAGCTTCAAGCTTGTGATTTCGTCGCGTATGCGGTGCGGTAAACGCGCTCGTTCTTGAGCGTCGAGAAAAAACTCTTGGCCATGCTGTTGTCCCAGCACACGCCCGTGCGACCCATCGAGGAGCGCATACCAAGACTGGTCACCAGGGCCCGAAACTCGGCCGACGTATCCGGCAGTAGAAAATGATGCGGCGTCCATGCTGATGGTCAAGCAGCCAGAGCCGACGGTTGGGGCTGTCGGATTTTTATGGCGGTGTTGATGGGGAAGATCCCTGTTGCTTCCACCATTTGAAACCGCCGTCGGATGCTGGGGAACGTTATGCAACGGTCCTAGTCGAACCTCACTGAAAAGCTGCCGTTGCCAGAACATCGGATCTGTGGAAGACCCGCGTCTGACCTCTAATAGCAGGGTGTTCCTCGCAGGATCTGAACGCCCATCAGTCGTGGGTCCCGTTTTCGAGAGCCGAAGCTGACGTAGATACGCGGCCGATTAGTTGATCTATCCCCGATTGAACCGCTGCGCCCGATACTTTCTAGGGTGTCGGCATTCCTCCGTTGACGTTGAGTGTTTCTCCGATGACGAAACTGGACTCTCCGGAGGCGAGGAATACATAGGCGGGCGCGAGTTCGGCTGGTTGTCCGGAGCGGCCGAGTGGGTTGTCCTTGCCGTACTCGGGCAGTTTTTCGGGCGGATACCCCTGCGTCACTTGTAACGCCGTCCAGGTGGGGCCGGGAGCCACTGCGTTGACGCGGATGCCGCGGGGCGCGAGTTGCTGCGCGAGCGCCTTTGAAAAGTTGTTGATGGCGCCTTTCGTGGTCGCATAGTCGAGAAGGAACGGTAGCTGGTGGTAGGCCTCCAAGGATGCCGTGGCGATGATGGTCGAGCCGGGCTTCAGATGCGGTACGGCTGCCTTGATGATCCAGAACATCGCGAACACATTCGTGCGCATGGTGTCCTCGAATTGCTCGTCACTGATGTCTTCCAGTTTTTCGACGAAGACCTGTTTTCCGGCGTTGCTCACGACGATGTCCAGGCCGCCCAGCCCGGTGACGGCAGCTTCGACCAGTTCCCGGCAGTAATTTTTGTCTTTTAGGTCACCAGGGAATGCGACAGCAGTACGGCCGGCCTCTTTGATCAGGCCGACGATGTGGCGAGCATCCTCTTCCTCTTCCGGCAGATAGGAGATTGCAACATCGGCGCCCTCCCGGGCGAATGCGATGGCGACTGCACCGCCGATTCCGGAGTCTCCACCAGTGATGAGCGCCTTGCGTCCGGTAAGCCGCCCAGAGCCGCGGTAACTTGTCTCTCCGAGGTCTGGCACCGGGTCCATGTTCGCTTGGATGCCCGGCTCTGGCTGTTGCTGGATGGGTGGAGAAATGGAGGGGTAACGTGTGCGCGGATCCATGAGGGAGTATTGGTCGGTCGCCATGATGTTCCTTTCGTGGGGCGGGGCTTTAGATCGTGGCTACAGAGCCGGAGTCGACGCGGTAGTTCGCTCCGTTGACGAAGCTAGCGAGATCTGAGCAAAGGAACGCGACCACGCTGGCCACTTCGTCCGGTGTGCCGCGGCGCTTTAGCTCTATGGATGGGCGCTTTTCATCGAGGAAGGTGGTGATCGCATCCGGAATCGAAATGCCAAGCTTGTGTGCCCGCTTCTTCATCATCGCGTCCGTCATCGGGGTATGGATGAACGCCGGTGACACACAGTTGACCAGCAACCCTTCCATGGCGTAGCTGCGAGACAAGCCTTTGGCAAGCGCGAGGACGCCGGCTTTCGCCGAGCAGTACGGCAGTTCGTCGTCGTATGGTTGCACCCCGTCCTCGGACGCCAGAAACACGAGCCGGCCCCAGCCGCCCTTGCGAAGTGACGGCAGGAAGGCGCTGACGAGCCGCACCGGGCCCATCAGGTCGACGAGGAGCGTTTCCATCCAGCCCTCGTCCGTCAGCTCATGGAAGAGGCCTTGGGCGCCGGTAATACCTGCTGACTGCACCAAGATATCGATGTCGCCGACCGCGTCAAGCACCCTGTCTCGAAGGGACGCGATCGAGTCGACACTGGTGATATCGGCAGTGAATGCGTACAGCTGATTCGGTTTCGCGTTCAGCTGCTCGGCCGCCGCATCCAGTTTGTCCTGGTACTGATCGGTGATGACTACCGTGACGCCTTCGGCAAGTAGTCGGTGAGCGGTGTGCCAGCCGATCCCCGAGTCGCCGCCGGAGACGAGCGCTATTTTTCCCTTGATACCAAGATCCATGATTTCACCGTACGCCGCGCACTCAACAATTTTCTATTCCTTGACATCGCCGCTCAACAATTTTCTATTCCTTGACATCGCCGTTCAACAATGCTGTGGTGATCAAGTGGGCAATGCCGTTGGAGACCCGGAGGTATTCAGGAGCACCGGCGCGATCCTGGGGGAAAGCCTGATCTGGGATGCTCGCGGGGACCATCCCGCAATGCTCTGGTGCGACATCACTGCGGGGCTCATCCACCGAAGTCCGCTGTGCATGTCCGCGGACGGCTCGGCTGACGACACGATCACGCTGCCCCCACCTGTGGCCTCATTTTCCGTTGCAGAAATAGGAGGACGCCCGGGTTTCATCGTGTCGCTCGCAGATCGAATCGTCGTGACGGATTCCTCGGGTCACTTGATCCGAACAGTCGCAGAGATCCATCACAGTCGCCTTGGTCTCCGGCTCAATGAAGGAAAGGTTGATCCAGCGGGCCGGTGGATCACTGGGTCGATGAACCTTTTCAATGACGATCCGGTCGGCGCGTTCTACTCGGTTTCCGGTGAGGGGGACGTGCGTCTGCTCCGGGGCGGTATCGGTGTCGCGAACGGGCTGGAATGGTCCCTGGACGGTCGTCGCATCTTCTTTACAGACACGAGTGTCGGCACGATCTACACGGGCGCGTACAGCGCGAACGGCGACATCACGGATGTGAATGTGTTCACCCGCGGCGCACCGCACGACGGCCTCACGATCGATACGGACGGAAATTTCTGGGGCGCGCTGTACGGGGGCGGCAAGGTCGTGCACTACAACTCGAATGGCGCTGAGGTCTTCGCCATCGATATACCGGCACTGAACCTCACCTCTGTTGCATTTGGTGGCGCCGACCTCTCCATGCTGTATGTTGCAAGCGCGCGCGAAAACCTGACGCAAGCACAGTTAGAGGCGTATCCGCTGTCCGGTAGCGTATTTGCGATTCAAACGGACACTCAAGGACGCCAACCCACTCCGTTCTTCAGTCGCGGGTGAGTTCCTCGATTGTGATTGCGGCATTGAGGAGTGCGAGGTGACTCAGCCCTTGTGGCAGGTTACCTAGAAAGGCGTTGTCGCTCGGATCGATTATCTCCGAATAGAGACCCACATCGTTCGCCAAATCAATGAGCTCGTCCATGAGCACGACGGACTCGTCATTGCGACCGACGCATGCGAGTGCGGATGCCAACCAGAACGAGCAGGCAACAAATGCTCCCTCCTCGTGGGCGGCCCCGGTGTAGCGATACGTGAGTGGACCATCGCCAAGTTCCGTACGAATTGCGTCTATCGTCGACGACATCCGCGAACTTCGGTCGAACCCGCTGGCCGCGTGGAGGAGTACGGATGCGTCCAGATCGTCGCCGCCCGCCCAGGCCGTGAAGCTCTTTCGCGCTTCGGACCAGCAGTTCTCGCGTACCCACGCTGCGATGAGTTCGGATTCGGATCGCCAGTGTGTGGGGTCTCCCGGGATCTGGCCCATCTCGCAGAGGCGCGTCGCGTCGGTGAGGGCCTGCCAGCATCCCATCTTCGACGAGGTGTAGTGGCGCTGCTCGGTGAGTTCCCATATCCCGGAGTCCGACTGTCGCCAGATGTCCGCCACGTGGTTGGCGAGTGAAGCCAGCAGTAAGCCCGTATCCACATCGAGCACATTTCCGGCCTCGACGTACACACGCATGACATTGAACAGGTCACCGTATACCCCGAGCTGCAGCTGGTTGGCTGCGCGATTACCAATGGTGACCGGCCCAATTCCGCGCCACCCCGGCACGTCAAGGGTTACAACATCACCGGGAACAGCGCCGTCCAGTGTGTAAAGAATGTGCAACTCCGGGCCGCACTCCCTGATCGTGCGAAGCAGCCATGCGACCGCCGCGTGGGTCTCCTCGCGAAGGCCGAAACGAACGAGAGAACGCACCGTATACGCCGTATCCCGCACCCACGCGAAGCGGTAGTCCCAGTTCTTGCCGCCACGGAGGTTCTCGGGAAGCGATGTCGTCGGCGCCGCCGCAATTGCTCCCGTCGGGCTGTAGATCAGTAGTTTGAGAGCCAGAGCACTGCGCTGGACAGCGTCCGCCCATGGCCCGTCATAGTTGAAGTCACGCGACCACAATTGCCAGCTCGCGATCGTGCGGTTCACACTCTCGTCAGTCAACTCGGGCACCGGCACATGAACCGGTTCGTTCGCGGTACCCGCAACCGTGATGAGGTGGCGGGACTTCGCCGCCGTCGTAAAGCTTCCGGCCAGTGCGCGGCTGCCACCCCCGCGCGGTCCATGCGCCAGTCCGCGCACCGCAATCGTCACGCTACCAACGCGGATGACCTTTCCGTGAATCGTCGTGTCGACCCATGGCGATGCAGTCGAAAGGCACGTACCGGGAGTAACGCGCCATCGGAAACGCACGGCACCACGGATGCCATCGACACGCCTCGCCAGCTCCACCCACGGAAGCCGGCCGGCGAATCCGTTAACGAGAGCATCCGTGACTCGGGCGACACCCGCATCCGTTGTGAAGGTGGTCTCCAGCACATTGGTTCCGGGGACATACCGGCGCGTGACGGTGTAGGTCCCCGCGGGCGCGAGCTCAATGCTGCCGCCCTCTCGTGCGTCCAGCAGCCGCGCGAACACAGGGGTAGAGTTGAGTGCCGATATGGGAAGCCAATCGATGCCGCCATCCAGTGCGACCAACGCCACCGTGCGTCCGTCACCGATCGCAGCGTACGAGCGTAAGTCCGTATAGCCATCCCGGCGTTGAGAGCTCATTCGCCTCCCACTCGTCGACGACAACCGTGAACTGAACCGCCTCGAGCTTAGCCTCGATGCACCGACGGTGCTCGTTGAGCATGCGGCGTTTTATGCCGAGCCAACAGGTCGAGGCATCCGAGCACCCCGTTGCGCTTTCGTATCTCGAAACCTATTTGTGTCGCAACTCATGGGCGGTTTCAAGGAGTGGAAGCAACGGGAGTTATTTCTTTCTTCGAGGTTAGCCTGCTGAGCAGGTCGGCTGGGGTGCTTCGGTTGAGGGTTTTGCGGGGCCGTTCGTTGAGTTCGGTGGCGACTTCGAGGAGTCGTCGGGCGCTGTGCGCGTTCAAATCGGTGCCTTTGGGGAAGTAGTGACGCGGGAGGCCATTGGTGTTCTCGTTCGTGCCGCGTTGCCAGGGCGAGTGCGGATCGCAGAAGAAGACGGGAACGCCCGTCCCTTTCGTGATCTCAACGTGCCGTGCCAGTTCGCTTTCCTGATCGCAGGTCAATGACCGCCGCAGCATCACGGGCATGAGGTTGAGGGCGCCGATGAGCGCGTCATGGAGCGCCGCGGCGCTATGGCCGTTGGGCAGGTGGACCAAGACGACGAATCGGGTCGTGCGTTCAACGAGGGTCGCGATCGCGGATCCTGACGCCGAGCCAACGATGAGATCGCCCTCCCAATGCCCGGGAATCACTCGGTCGTTGGCCTCAGCGGGCCGTTCACTCAACAGCGCCTTGTCGCGAATTCGACCGGGGGTAATGAGATGTGCGGCTCGCGATTTTCGAGCTGATCGCCCTCGTCGTAGGTGCCGGTGCGGGCGGACTCCGACGTAACCGCGGTTTTGCACGTAGAGGCTTTGATAGATCGTCTCGTGGGATACCTGCAGTTCGTCCTGGCCGGCGAACGCGGCTGCGAGGTCGTCGCTGATCTGCTGCGGACTCCAGCTCTTCCGCAAGCGTTCCTCAACGACAGCGGCAAGCTGCCGGACATCGAGCCTGCCGGGTTTGGGCCGGCACGCTCTGATCTCACATCGTTTCTGTGCGGCACAGGACCGATAGCTGCGCGTTGCCGAGTGTGCGTTCCGGCGCAGCTCCCGACTGATCGACGACGCGGCACGACCCAGATCCTGCGCGATTGCCCGGACATCTGCACCACCCAACCTCAGATCCGCGATGCGCAGACGTTCCTCTTGGCCTAGAAAACGTCCCGAAGACGCAACCGTCGGAATGGGTATCCGTCCGCCAGCGGCTTTGATCCATCGATATCCCTGTTTGCGACCCATTCCTATAGATTCACGCGCGGCCGACGCCGACATGCCTTCCCGAACCCGATCCCAGAACAAGTTCTCGCGGACCTTCATGACCAACCTCGACGCCACTAACAGCACCTCCTTCAAACGGTGTTGCTACGACCCCTTGGAACTCCCCGGTGGCTCTTTACGTTGACGTAGCAACACTTAGAAGCCGGAAACCACACCACTCACGGGGATGTAACCGGGTGATTGTCGTTGGTGCCGAGAACAGGTGCTTTGGCAACCCCGTGCGGTGTACGGGCCAACGTAGCCGCCACCAAGAGTGAGCACATACAGCCGCGAGACTGACGTGATTCCATCAAACACTCGGGTACCTGCACCGACAAGTGATCCCGGTGATGTGCTCTCGCTTGTTGACGAAAGCTGTTGGGGAGGCGCAGCATGAAATAGGAATCTATTTTTTCGTGCAAAACCTGCGACGTGAAAATGATTGGAAATCAGGAGGATCTCAGATGCCGAAAGTGGCGATCAATGGGTTGGGTCGAATCGGGCGGGCTGCATTAAAAATTCTGCTCGATTCAGAGAATCTGGAACTTGTTGCGGTCAACGATGTGGCGTCAATTGAGAATCTTGCCTACCTGCTGCGGTATGACACGGTCTACGGCCGGTACCACCGTCAGATTGTTGTGGAGGCTGATGCACTTGTCATCGACGGCCACCGGGTGGTTGTTCTTGCCGAACGGGACCCAGCGGCGCTGCCGTGGCGGGAGCTCGGAGTCGATCTAGTGCTGGAGTGCACTGGTGCTTTCACTCGGGCGGAGGACCTGACCAAGCATATTCAGGCGGGCGCGTCGTTCGTCATCTTGTCTGCCCCGACGAAGTCCGAATCCGTCCCGACGGTTGTGCACGGGGTGAACCGGCCGGATGGGCATCCGCAGATCATCTCTTGCGCCAGTTGCACGACGAACTGCATCACACCGGTCATCGAGATCGCGACAAGGCGTCTGGGGGTGGAGCGTGCGATCATGACCACAATTCATGCATACACCGCGACCCAGCGCCTGGTCGACTCTCCGAGTGACAATTTCCGACGTGGGCGGGCGGGTGGAGCGAACTTGGTGCCCGCTCCTACCGGTGCTGCACAGGCGACAATCCGGGCATTGCCGGAGTTGACCGGGCTCTTCGCCGGGGTTGCGATCCGCGCCCCGATCGAGGTTGGTTCCATTGCCGACATTGTCATTGTCACTTCCCGCCCAACCAGCGTAGAGGAGGTCAACGCTGTGTTCATCGAGGAGGCGAAGACGCCCCGGTATCAAGGCATCCTCGGCGTTTCGGCGGACCCGATGGTCTCCTCCGACATCATCGGCGATTCACGCGCCGCCGTGGTGAACCTTGATCTGACGCAGGTGGTGGACGGCACCCTGATTAAGATCATGGCCTGGTACGACAACGAGTGGGGCTTCACCCACCAAATGATCCGCGAGGCTAGGGCCACCCTCGGGTTACCTTCCAGCGGGGAAACCTCTCCGTGACGAGAAATACACTGAGGTTTCGATATCACCTTCCACAGGGTACGTAGCCCGATCAGCGATATTGGGGCTTCAGGGCAGAGTAATTTGGCTCGACTACAGTCGATGAAGCTGGCTTATTTCCGGCAAGTGCGAGCGGATGATGCGTGAGGGTGGATTGAACGGTCATCTCGAACCCGTCGATCTTCGAGAAGGTGATCGTCGGCTCAACCGACTGTAGTCACGCAATGGCTCGGGCTCACACCGAGTCGTCAGCGGATGCTACGGCCTTGGCTCCCCAATTCGTGTACAAGATTTTTGGTCCTCATCGATCTGCGGCAGGCGGCGGACCTGCTACGAGGCGTGTATGAAGGCACGGATGCTGGCGACGATACCTGATGGAGGTGGCACCCGACCTGGCCCACAACACCGCGGGAACGGGCGCACTTACCGCAGCGGTTATGGGCCGCGGCCGACCGGCCCAATCTGATGATCACGGAGGGCATCCCGGCGATCCGGCGGTTGATCGGTCAGGGCAGCAGCGTGAACATCACGCTGCTGCCCTCAACAAAAGTGCACGAAAACATGGTCGATGCATACCTGTTCGGAGTGGAGGACCGGTTGGTCGACGGCGGGGGAAGGTCGGCATCGCCAGCGAGGGCGCCGCCTATGCCGCTTCACCAAGCTCGTCATCAGTGAGCGCTAACAAACACTGTATGCCGAGCGTGGAGCCCTGATTCAACGAGTACTACGGGCATCGATCTGTCCCACCTACCAAGACTGGATCCATAGCTACAATCACCACAGACCACAGACCACAGACCACAGACCACAGACCACAGACCACAGACCACAGACCACAGACCACAGACCGCATACCGGCATCGGCGGCAAATCACCCATCGACCGTGCTCACAACGTCAAAGGGAACAACACCTTTTCCGCGTGAACCGGCGGGCTGAAACGAAGAAGCTTCGCCCCCGATCAGGTTACCGATGGCTTCAGGACGGCAACAGGGCGATGCCACCTTACGAGGCTGCGCCCTTTCTCGCGGAGCCGAG